>DBFWRP010000150.1:0-5689 GCA_048222005.1 Muribaculaceae bacterium
TACCAGCACTCCGTGCATCTTGATAGGCTCGAAGACGAACGGGAAGCTCATCGAGGCACGCACATTGTCGCCCAGGTCGCCGTCGCGGCCAATAACCTTATGCTTATGGTAGATGTCGGAGTAGACACATCGGAAAGGCACCATCAGCGAGTCGAAGTCCTGGCGGCACTGCACAGTGTATGGCGCGAAGAGACGCATGAACTCGAAATTCATCGGTATGGGATTGACGAGATTCGCACGCAAGCCATCGAGCCACGCATGGCGAACCGAGTCGCGCAGGTCCAGGTTCACATTGGCGATTGCCGGAGTGCCCTGAGGGATGTCGAAGTAGAAAAGGCGATCCGGGGCGATGGTGCCGGTGGCCCACAGGTTGAAGTCGGGCGACTTGATGAAAGTCATCATCTCCGCAGGCGACATTCCGCAGGCATAGAGACTACCCACCACGGCTCCCATAGAAGTGCCGACGATGTAGTCGATAGGTATTGCGGCATCCTCCAGGGCCTGGATCACTCCGATGTGTCCTATGCCCTTGGCGCCCCCGCCGCTCAGCACCAGCCCCACCTTGCCCGGATGAGTCGAGAGTTGAGAGTCGAGTTTTAGCTGAGAGCTGAAAGCAGAAAGTCGAGAGACTCCTTCCGCACTCTGCAGGAACGCACCATGGTGCGTCCGCAAAGTGTCCACAGGGGCTGCCTGCACGGATAAAAGGCAGGCCAACAGAGAGAAAATCAGTGCGAGGCAGTGAGGTCGATTCATGCCTCTTAAACAAAATTTAACGCTTGTTAGTTTATTATACCTCCGAAAACTCGTAATTTTGCCGAACAATCACAACACGCAAGACATTCTATTAGAAAAGTACACAGCAATGAGACTGACACTGAAATCGTTAGCAACGAAGAGCCTGCTTGGCCTGGTATGCGCCTCGTTCATCGGGATGGGCGCCTGTAGCTCGATAAAGAACACGTGGGACAGCATGTCCCAGGCCGGCCAGGGCGCCACGGCAGGCGGAGCCATAGGCGGCGCAGTCGGCACGGGCGTAGGAGCGCTCATCGGCGGCGGCAAGGGCACCTGGATCGGCGCTCTCGTGGGCAGCGCCATAGGCGCCGGCACCGGCGCGCTCGTCGGCAACCACATGGACAAGCAGAAGAAAGAGCTCGAGGAGCAGCTCGCCTCCGTCCGCGAACTCGCCAACAAGAAGGACACCACCTACATCGTCCAGACAGTCAAGGACAGCAACAACCTCGACGCTATCCGCCTCGTGCTGGGCGACGCCGTGCTCTTCTCCACCGGCAGCCACGCCCTCACTCCCGTGGCCAACGCCGCACTGACCAAGGTGGCCTACAACCTGCAGCAGTTCCCCAACACCGACATCACCATAGTCGGCTTCACCGACAACACCGGCTCGCAGGCCGTCAACGACAAGCTCAGCCTGGAGCGTGCTCAGAGCGTAGAGAACTTCCTCGCCGCCCACGGCATCGCCACCACTCGCATGAAAGCCATCGGCCAAGGCTGGAACAACCCCATCGCCCCCAATACCACCGCCGCCGGCCGCGCACAGAACCGCCGTGTGGAAATCTACATCACCGCCAACCAGCAGATGATCAACAACGCCGAGCGCCAGGCCAGCCGCTAAGATTGTTAACAGACGCCTTGCCAGGCAAAGCATCCACCCTGAAAAAGTCACCGAACTGAAGCTCGGTGACTTTTTCTTTATTCACAGCAGGCTTCTCAGATAGGGTTGCGACTTCTCGCCCGCTCCGAGGCCTAACTTTTTGTGCAGGCGGTAACGGGCCGAATCCACAGTGCGCTGGCTGCGGCAAAGCATCACCGCTATCTCCTTGGCCGACAGGCTCATGACGACAAAGGCGGCCATCTTGACTTCGCCGGGAGTGAGGTCCGGATGCGCAGCGTGCAGGTTGGTGAAAAAACGAGGATGCACCTTCTCGAAATGCACCCGAAAAGTCTCCCAGCGATGATCCGTAGAAGGCATGCCCCGGACAAGGTTACGTATCGCCTCCACTTTCTCTCGGGGCAATCCGCCCTGGGCATCGACCACCTCCGCCACCTCCGTCAGTATACCCTCCTTCTCCGCCTTCTCCAGGCTCAGAGCCACAAGCTTGCGGTTGGCATCGTCCAGGTTTCCGGCCGACTCGGCAGTGCAGATATAGTGGTCCACACCACTCTGCCGCATACTGCGCCACAGCCCATGCATACGGGTATTCTTGCGAATGTTAACCCGCCAGATCAACCATCCGGCCCACACCGACACGGCAACCACCAGGATCAGCAACAGAAGTGTCAGCCACCAGGGCCACAAGGCGCCAAGATGCCGCTTGCCACGCTCCAGATCCGCCAGCTGCAACTCGAAGGCCGACGTAACCGACGATATGTCCGGGCTTTGCTCAAAGCGAATGCTGTCAATGATAGCATTCGAAACCAGTACAGCCTCGAAGGCTTCCTCGTGCCGTCCCTGCTTTGCCAACGACCGGCCCATAATCTCGTACAGCAACCCCAGGATAATACGTTCACCTGACTGGTATGTCCGGGGAATCTGCCTACGGCAGATCTCCTCCGATTCGGCATACCTGTTCCGGTTGAGCAGGAACAGTGCATAATTGCTCATGACGCCCTCGAAATTAATATTGTATCCGTCTTTCTCGGTGGTGTTCTGTATCAGCCTCTTATAATATTCCTCGGCTCTCTGCGGCTCCCCCAGATATTGGAAGAGGGAGGCGTAGTTCATATCCAGGAATTTGCGTTGGTTGGGTGGCAGGTTCATCTTCTCCAGCTTCTTGCATTGCCTCAGCGCCTCTTCATACCGATGTTCGGCAAGCAGAACGCCCGATATGTTAATCTGGATAGCCCTGTCAATGCCCTTGCGGATGTCATCCGTACACTTAGAGAGGCGCAGCAGGCTATCGGCCTTTGCCAAGTAGCGTTCGCACGCACTGTAATAGCGCAACCTGTTATATACGTGCGACACCAGCAGCATCGCCTTGGCGTCGTAGTAGCTCAACGAGTCAGGCTTGCCAAGCCTCAGAATCCTAAGCGAAATATTGAGTGCCTTAGGGTACTGGGACGTGTTGCTATATCCAACACCGAGACGATAAAGTGTCCACAGCCGTTTACTGAGGGAGAGATCCTCCTGTTCCAACATTGCCTTGTTACATTCCACAGCCTTATCACGACGCCCGGCTTCGTAGTAAACCATGCTCTTCAACTCACCATGTTTCCATATAGGCTCAAGCATATTCAACGAGTCGACATAGTGCATACGCACATTGGGCGCCAGGCTTTCATCGGCCGCTTTATGTAGATAGTACTCCATTTTCATATTCTGACCGAACGACCCAACCGAACAAAACAAGGCCAATAAAAGAACCAAAACGTGTTTTGCCGACAGATCGGAGAAGTCTGTCAACCGAAGAGAAAACCAATACTCGGTCAAACCTTTGGAAAGGCAATTCATATGAGTGAACATATTGTAAAACTGCTTGTTGAGAGGTGATGAAGTATTTTCTGCAGTCTACTTCATTTTGCAAAGTTAGTAAAAATGCAGCATTGCAAAAACCTGATTTAAGGATTTTACACCATAAATTTGCGCAAAATCGATTTCCGCCCTTGCGGTTAACGCAGCAAGCCCGCCCGTAGCCCTTTAAGATGAGTACTAATACACATAATATGAACAAGAAATACCTGATTGCACTCATGGTGCAGATGGGCGCCGCCACAATGTCGGCGCAGCAGTTCGAGTCCGACGGCTGCCAGTACACCGTACTGTCCGCAGCAGAAAGGACCGTGCAGTTCACGGCTCCCCCCGCCACCAACCCGACCGAGTTAGTGATGCCGGCATCCGTAGAGTACAACGGCACACAGTACACTGTCGTGTCCATCGGAGCCAACAGCTTCGCCACGAACACCAACCTGGCGACCTTGTCGCTTCCTGCGACCCTGCGCGACATCCAGGCCGGAGCCTTCTTCAAGACCACGAAGCTCAAACAGATCTACACCGCGGCCACTACGCCGCCCGACATCGAAGCGTCGCCCTTCGCCACCGCCATCTACACCAACGCCACTCTGCACGTGCCGGAGGGTACATGGCTCGCCTACCAGACATCCTGGCGCCGATTCTATAAAATCGAAGAGCCGGGAGCCTGGACTGAGACGATAGACGGCATCAGCTACCAGGTGGTGTCCCCCACCTCGCACCTGGCCGCCGTAACCAGCACGTCGCCCAAATATTCTGGAGACATCGTCATACCCTCCACCATCACCTCTCGAGAAGTGAAATGCAAGGTGGCCATAATCGGCGGCTACGCATTCGACGGCTGCTCGGCACTGACCTCCGTCCAACTCCCCGACTCGCTGCTGGCCATCGTCAACAACGCTTTCCGCAAGTGCACACGCCTCAAGCGCGTTGACATGCCCGCCTCCGTGCGCGTGCTCAGCGAAGGCGCCTTCAACGCCTGCGACAGTCTCGTCACAGTGACGTTCCCGATGGCCCTGAAGCGCATCGAGAACGTCGTGTTCCAGAACTGCAAGCAGCTCAGGGAAATCACCCTCCCCGACTCTCTCGAATACATCGGACCCTCATCGTTCGCCACATGCTCGTCCCTCGTAGCCGTGCACGGAGGCTCCAGGATACGCGAACTCATGTCCGGCGCCTTCAACAACTGCACCTCCCTGACCGACTTCGCCATGCCTGCCGCCATAGAATTCATCGGAGTCAGCGCACTGGCCAACATCAAGGTCAACTTCCCCGCCCCTTTCCCTTCCACCCTTCGACAGATTGACGGACAGGCCTTCAAGGGCAACACCGCCCTCCAGCACGTGGTCATACCCGACAGCTGCAAGAAGTTCAACGGCAGCAGCCAATTCACCGGCTGCACGGCCCTCGAGACCGTCGTCCTGCCCAAGACGGTCACCACCAGCGTATCGAGCTGGGGCAGCATGTTCTCCGGCTGCTCGTCGCTCAAGTCGGTGCGCCTGCCCGAAAACATGAACACCATACCCATGAACTTCTTCCAGCGCTGCGCCGCGCTTGAAAGCGTCGACATCCCCGATGGCGTCATCACCATCGCCAACTGGAGCTTCAACGCCACCAAGGCCCTGCGCAAGATCAAGTTCCCCCCGGCTCTCACCGGCATAGCCCTCGCAGCTTTCCAGGAGAGCGGCCTGGACACTGTGGTCGTTCCCGCCACAGTAGTGAACCTGGGCAACCAGGTGTTCTCCACCTGCCCCAACCTGAAGAGCATCAGAATAGAAGGGCCCGTGACCGCGCTCGGCAGCTATTTCGCACGCCGCTGCCCCGAGCTCACTGAAATCGTCCTCCCCGCCACGCTCCGCACAGTCGGACGCCAGGCCTTCGCCGAGAACCCCAAGCTCAAGACCCTCGCCTTCCCGGATTCCACCGACGACATCTACCAGGAAACGCTTATGGGGTGCACCGCCCTAGATACCATTACCCTCCCCACAGGCATACACAAAGTGCCCGTATCCATGTTCAAGGGCTGCACGGCCCTGCGTGCCATCACTTTCCGCTCGCACATAGACACCATCTCAGCCACCGCCTTCGCCGGTTGCACGGCTCTCATGAACGTCTACGCCCACCGCACAGTGCCTCCCGTGCTCGACCCCTCGGCATTCGACGACGCCACCTACGCCGGCGCCACCCTCCACGCCCGCACCCCCG
>DBFWRP010000151.1:0-2062 GCA_048222005.1 Muribaculaceae bacterium
GATTCATACGCCCATTCGGGTACATCGGTGAACGGCAGGAGGAACATCCACGCACCTGTGAAGCCCTTGCCCTGCGCCTGAGCGTAGCGGTAGATCATAGTCGCAGCTTGTGCACGGGTGCAGACGTCGTTTGTGCCGAAGGTTGTCTCTGTCAGGCCGGCGACGATGCCGGTGCTCGCCGCCCAGCGAACCGCCTCGGCATAATACGCACTCTCGTCCACATCGGTAAACGGCATTAGATAGTTCACCACGGGGGAGCCAGCCGCCCGCCAGAGGAAGGTCACGATCTGCGCGCGGGTGCAGGGCTGGTTCGGTGCAAAGAGGCTGCTGCCGATACCGCCGGTGATGCCGTTCTCCGCCGCCCACTTGACCGCCTCATAGTAATAAGCGTCATTGGGTACGTCATAGAAGAAGTTGAGAACGCTGTTGTCCTCCATGAAGGTCACCTTGATCTCCACCTTGCTCGCAGGCATGGTGAATGTGTATTTCCCATTGCCCTTGTCGGTGAGCTTCAGATCGTTGCCGTTCTTATCGGTGACGGAAATGGTTTCCAGCACATAGCCGCTGTCGGGTTTCACCGTGATCGTCACGGTGCTGCCCGCAGAGGCGTTCTTCGGGCTGACCGTCACGGTGCCATTCTCGGTCTTGCTGGGGACGGTGATAGGATAGCTGGACGAGCCACCGGAGCTGCCGCCATTGTAGCGCCAGTGTGCCGTATATCTACGCTCGCCGGTGCTGCCCTTCGGGATGGTGACGGTCATATTGTTCTCGCCGTCAAGCCCCGTGCCGCTCCAGCCGGTGAAGGTATAGCCGGATTTGGTAGGATTCTTGAGGGTGAAAGCCCCCGTCTTGATGGTGTAAGTGTCGGGATTGCCCTCCACAGTGCCGCCGGCCAAATCATAGGTGATCGTGTACTGATTGATCTCCCACTTCGCCCAATACTCTTTATTACCCGTTTCGGTGTCGCCGATTGCCGTAACAGGAGAGCCGGTCAGACTCTCGTTATCATACCAGCCCTTGAACGTGTGGCCTGTATAGGTCATATCGTCGGCTATCGGAAGTGTTGCACCCACGCCATAGGTGTATCCGGTGACATTGCCGCTGTTGATCGTGCCGCCGTTCGTATTCAAGGTTACGGCGTAGGTCGGGGCTGTCCACTGCACCGTCAGTTCCGTCACATCAGCAGGAACGCTGTCGCCGGGTTCGTAGGATTTGCCATTGCCGTCAAGCCACATAAAGAAACTTCCTGCATCCCCGTCCGGGCGGGTCAAACCGCCGGACGCAGGCGCGGTAAACTTGCTGCCGTTTTTCACGATGATTTGAATAGCCTCGGAGCTGCCGCCCAGCTTGCCGCCGTTCAGGTCAAGGGTAACGACCTTCAGTCCGTCAGAGCCCAGTGTGTCAGGGTTCAGGACTTCAAGGACGGGGCGGAAACCGACGTTCGAGTAGGAGTCCGTAGCACTGCCGTCGTACCAGAGGCGGGCCGAAATGCACCCGCGAACCGCACGGTGCGACGCGTCGACAGAAACAGTATCCTGTCCCCACGAATACATTTCATTCCAGTTTTGGATATATCCGCTGTCCTTATTCAGCATCGTGTCCCATTCGTTGCTTTGGGGCGTGCCGCGATAGGGCTCACTCGAGCCTGTTCTCGCACTTCCCACAGACGGCGCACGCAGCGTATAGTCCACGCCGCCGCTGGCATAATTTTTGCCGAAAATCAGACTTTTCGTATTTAAGTCATCCCAGCTTACCGTATGCGTTACATTGTAGTCCGCAATAAACAGGCTGTGAGCGTATTTGTTCTGCTGTGCATACTCCTCGGTGGTTGCCGTCTCCGATGTGAGCTTGTAGGCATTCACCGTGCCGACATAAGTAAAGGGCACATAGTGCAGGGTGCTGTCCGGCAAATTGCTGTTTACCGTTCCGGGAATTTTCTCGCCGGAGAGGTCAAAATAATATCTGCCGCCGGGTTTGAGGGAAAACTGTTCTGATAAAGCAAACTGCGCCGTGAGCTTGGTAACGTCCGCCGGAACACTGGCACCGGGTGCGTAGAGCTTGC
>DBFWRP010000152.1:0-6925 GCA_048222005.1 Muribaculaceae bacterium
GCCACGGATGCGGCGCAGGGCGCCAATCATTGATTTTATCATACTAAATATACGCATAACAACATTTTATGGCAACAACAGCTGATTTTAAAAACGGCATGTGCCTCGATATCGACGGCAACTATTTCTTTATCGTTGAATTCCTTCACGTTAAGCCCGGCAAGGGTCCGGCTTTCGTCCGCACCAAACTGCGCAATGTGAAGACCGGCCGCATCCTCGACAAGACCTGGAACTCGGGTGTGAAAGTTAACGAGGTGCGCATCGAACGCCGTCCTTATCAGTATCTCTATCAGGATGACATGGGCTACAACTTCATGCACACTGAGACTTTCGAGCAGATTGCTCTCCCCGGCGAAAGCATCGAAGGCGTACAGTTCCTCAAGGAGGGTGACATCGTGGAAGCTATGGTTCACGCCGCTTCCGACACTATCCTCACCTGCGAGCTTCCTGCCAATGTGGTACTTGAAATCACATACACCGAACCCGGCATCAAGGGCGACACCGCCACCAACACCCTCAAGCCCGCCACAGTGGAGACCGGCGCTGAAATCCGTGTTCCCCTGTTCTGCAACATCGGCGACAAGGTGCGCGTAGACACCCGCAACGGTAACTATCTGGAGCGTGTAAAAGCCTGATAACGGCTTTCTGCCCAACCAGATTATTTCCTGAAACCATTAACCGGCATCGGACACACTCATTTCTACAAAAGTTGGCCGATGCCGGTTTTCGTTTCCCTTCTCTCCAGTTCTTCTCCAATCATCTCTCTAAATCTACACGTATGAATATTGTTTTGCTTGTTCCGTTGTTTCTCCTCGGGAATCTGAAACCGATGGAGATTGTAGTCATTGCGGTAGTGATACTGCTGGTGTTCGGCGGCCGTAAAATTCCGGAACTTATGCGCGGTCTCGGCAAAGGTATCCGTGGCTTCAAGGAGGGGCTCAACGGTATGACCGAGGAGATCAACCGCCCTGTGGAGAAACCGGGCGAGAAGACCGACGCCACACCGTCTGCCGGCGGCAACGATGCCGATAAATGACACAGCAATCTGAAAGAAATCTGTGAACACTGAATCTAAAGCTGGAGAAGGCCGAGGTGCGGAGGCTCCCGGAATGTCGTTCTGGAATCACCTCGATGCGCTCCGCAGGGTGCTTTTGCGGGTTGTGATTGTGTGGATGGCAGGCTGCGTGTGCCTGTTCGCGTTCATGCCGGAGATTTTCGACAAGGTGATTCTTGCGCCATGCTCCGGGGCGTTCTGCACCTACCGGTTGTTCGACGCCGTGGCATCGCTATGGCCCGCGCTGGCCGATACTGCCGATGCAGGTTTCCATATCGACCTGATAAACATAGAACTTGCGTCGCAGTTCTTTATCCACATGTCGGCGGCATGCTGGCTGTCGCTTGTGTTGCTGTTCCCGGTGGTGATTTATCTGCTTTGGGGCTTCGTGCGTCCGGCGCTCTATGAGCGCGAACGGCGTGGAGCTGTGAAAGCTTTCCTTTTTGGCAATCTGATGTTTTATCTCGGTGCCTCGGTGGGATATTTCTTAGTATTTCCGCTCACGGTGCGTTTCCTTGCCGGCTATCAGCTGTCGGCCTCTGTGCCGAATGTGATATCGCTCGACAGCTATATGAACACCTTCTTCACCCTTGTGCTCCTGATGGGCGTTATTTTCGAGATGCCGCTGCTGGCATGGGTGCTGGGGCGGATGCACCTGCTTACGCGTGCGTTTTTCGACAGATACCGCCGGCATGCCATCGTTGGGTTGCTGATTCTAGCGGCCATAGTGACGCCCACCGGCGACCCGTTCACGCTGCTTGCCGTGTTCGCTCCGGTGTATTGCGTGTGGGAACTCGGACGCTACATGGTGCCGCCCGCCAGTTGTGACAACTGACGGTAGAGAGCATGCAGCGGCAGTCCCATCACATTGTAGTAGTCGCCGCGGATGCCTGAGATTCCGATGTAACCTATCCATTCCTGAATGCCGTATGCGCCGGCTTTGTCGAAGGGGCGGAATGCGGCTACATAGTGGTCTATCTCCCTGTCGGTGAGCTGTGCGAAGTCCACTTCCGTAATCTCCTTGAACGATGCCATCCTGCTTCCGGAAACCAGAGTCACACCGGTGACCACATGGTGCGTTCTGCCCGACAGAAGCCGGAGCATGGCTGACGCTTCAGCAGCGTCGGCAGGTTTGCCGAGCACTTTGTCTCCGCAGATCACCACGGTGTCGGCTGTTACAAGAATCTCGTCGGGATGTAGAAGCGGGCGGTAGGCCTCGGCTTTTTTAAGGGAGATGTACACGGCCACTTCGTCGGGTGCGAGATTGTCGGGGTAGCTCTCGTTGACATCCGTTACAGGCGCACGGTGCACCTCCACACCAAGTTCGCCCAAGAGTTGCCTGCGGCGGGGCGAGGCACTGGCCAGCAGCAGTTTCTTTCCGTTCAGAAAGTCGAAGCGGTTGATGTGTCCGGGTGTGGGTGTGCTCTTATCTGATTCTGTCATTGTTTTTTCGTTGGGGTGAGAAGACGATGGGTCACCATCCGTTTGCCTTGTCGGTGGAGGGCCACTGGCCTTTTGCACGCAGAATCTCCTCAAGGAGATCGCGCGCCACGCCGTATCCACCGTTGGCCGGAGACACATATCCGGCTATCCCGATTATGTCGGGGGCGGCATCGGCCGGTGCAACACCGAGAGCCGCGATGCGCATGCACTCGCTGTCGGGGATATCGTCGCCTACGAAAACCGTCTCGGCAGGGGAGAGGCCGTTGTGCTCCATCCACCGTTCAAACACCTCACGTTTCATCCCTGCGCCGAGAAACACGTCGGTGATGCCGAGATGGGCGAAGCGTTCGGTGAGTCCGTCGGCCACAGCACCGCTTATTATCGCTATTTTCAGGCCGCAACGCACAGCAAGCTGCAAGGCATAGCCGTCCTTGATGTTGGCCATGCGGCGGGGGATGCCGTCGGTTCCGAGTGGAATTACGGATGGCGAGAGCACACCGTCTACATCGAATGCCACGCCTTTTATTTTTGTGAGGTCGAACGGGATTTTACTCATTAGTCCGGATTGTTGATGTTTTTTTTGCTTTTTGGGCTGTCAGTCCACCGGCAGGCCGAAATGCCTCAGGGCATTCAGCACTCCGTGGTTGTCGACGGCGGTGGTCACGAAGTCGGCCTTTGCCTGCACCTCGGGTGCGGCATTGCCCATGGCTACTCCCACACTGGCGGCCTCGATCATGGAGATGTCGTTGTCGCCGTCGCCGAACGCCATTGTCTTGTCCATCGATATGCCGAAATATGCAGCCATACGCTCCATACCCACAGCCTTGTCGCTCCCTTGCGGGCAGATGTCGCAGAAATATGGATTCCAGCTTGTGGGGATGCAGTGGGTGAGCACGTGGCTGAACAGACCCGATTCGGTGCGTTCCTGCATGGGTGCGAACGCCATGAGCTGCACGGTGTCGTCGGCAGGAGCGGCGGTTATCGGTTTTACGGGAATCGGTTTTATGTGGAGCATGTCGCGCACGGTCAGCACGGAATCGTCGATGGCCGTTATGAAGATTTCCTCCTGGGCAGGCACCACCACAATGGGCATGGAGTGTGACTGGGCGAACGGCACGAGGCGCCGGATGTCGGAGGAGTCGATGCACTTTTTGTATATGCAAGTGCTTTTGTTGGCGAGCAGGCACATGGCACCGTTGACGGTGACATATCCGTCGAATTCAGTGTCACCGAGGTTGTCCACCCAGTCGATGTGACGCCCGGTGGAAATGAACACTTTCACTCCGGCGGCGCGCATCCGCGCAATGGCCTGCGTTACTTCAGCCGGGATGTGTCCCGTTCCGAAGGGAACCAGTGTGCCGTCTATGTCGAAAAATATGGCTTTAATCATTCTTGGTGTCGCTTTTTTGCTTACCCGCTCCCGACGGGTGATACTTTTTCAGGATTGTGTCGGACAGCAGCCGGTAGATTGCCTGCTTCTCAGGTGGGAGCGAGCCGAGATGCGATTCGATTACGTCGGTGTCGCCCCGTCGGGCAGGGCCGGTCATGGCCTCTTCGGGCGACACGGCCTGAAGTTTGCCGAGCGTCACACGGAGCAGGGGCATGAGGAACCGTATGTCGAGTCCGGCATCATGCAGCAGTTCGTCCGCCTCCATCCACATAAGGTTGGCGAAGTTGCAGGCGAACACGGCGGCGATGTGGAGCTGACGGCGCCTGGCGCTGTCGGCAAATTCAACCGAACGGGAGATGAGGCGGGCGATGGCGGCAAGCCTTTCGGCCACCTCAGGCGTGTTTCCCTCGATGAAGAACGGCACTTCGCTGACGTCTACCTCAACATCGCGGGTGAATGTCTGCAACGGGTAGAACACCCCGTAATGTTGTTTGTGGTTGCTGAACACGTCGGCAGGGACGCTTCCTGAGGTGTGCGCCCATATGCCGGGGTAATCGGGCGTGGATTTCACTACTTCGGCCACAGCATCGTCGGCCACAGCTATGAGATAGAAGTCGGCGTCGGGCACGAGCGCTGCCGTATCGGTGGTGTAGTTGCATCCTATTGCATCGGCAAGCCTTTTGGCCGAGGCTTCGCTGCGGCTGAAAATCTGGCGCACCAGGCACGGGCCGTTGAGCGCCAGGGCAAGATGGGTGGCCACATTGCCTGCGCCTATAATGCACACCGAGAGGGGAGTTTGTTTTACTTTCGCCATGTGCCTATGTGCACTTTTTCCCATTGCAGTTTTGCGGGGTCGATGGGACGGCGTTCTTCATTTTTATGTCCGATCGACAGGATGCACACCACGGCCATCTCTTCAGGGATGCCGAGCGCTTCGCGCACATATTCTTCCGAGGGTTCGCCGTCTTCGCGGTAGCGGTCGCGCACCTCCACCCAGCATGAGCCGAGTCCGAGGTCGGCCGCCTGTAGCATCATGAACGAGGCTGCTACCGAGGCGTCCTCTATCCAGGCTTCCGATTTGGTCATGTCGGAGCAAACCACAATGGCGAGCGGAGCGTTGGCAATAGATGCCGCATACGAGGGCTTCAGGTCGCCGAGACGCTGCAGCATCTCTTTATCCTCCACCACCACAAAACTCCAGCTGCGGGAGTTTTTCGATGTGGGCGACATCAGTCCGGCCTCAAGGATGAGCCGTACGTGGTCGGCATCAACGGGCTGGTCGGTGTAACGGCGTATGGACCGGCGGTTTATAATCAGGTCGTGAATATTTTCCATGTCAGAGGGGGGATAGGTCAGCGGCGGCACACCCAGGCATCCTTCTGCCCGGTGAGTTGCTTTTGCGTGTTGGCCATATTATATGTGGTACCGGTGGCACCGTAAACGCGGAATTTCGCATCCTTTTCCAGTATGCCGAGCTGTTTGCCACTGTGTGCGGCAACGAACAATTCCGCCTGACTGCGTGTGGGGAACGATGCCACTATTACGCAGAAAGCGTCGTCGGCATTGAAGCGGGGTTGAGGCTGTGCAGCCGGTTTGTCCGAAGCGGGGACGGCAACAACTACCGGTGCTACCGTTGCCGGCATCTCTTTGGGCATCGGTATGCTCACCACGGTCGGTTCGATGGCGGGCATTTCTGTGGGCACGGGCGCGATGGAGGCTGTCTGGGTGGTCTGGCTTGTGCGGATAGGGGGCACGAGCAGCATCCCTACGGTGAGCAGCACGGCAAGCGAGGCTGCCACACTCATGGCGACGGTACGCACCGAAATGCGCCGGCGGTGATGCTCTTTGGCGCGTGGGGCAGGGGTCGGTATCGACGGGACGGATAATAAAGCCGTCGGCGTCTCATGAGCCACAGGATGAAGCTGAATGGGTTGCAGTCCGAAGAGATAACCGTTGATTCCGGCATATTGTGCCGGTTCGAATGCAATGTGTCCGCTGCCGGTGACGGTCAACGTGCCGAGACGCCCGAAACGGAGGCTTCCGGCATCCGAGAGGGCGCGGCGTATGCGGGTCACTTCATCTGAAATCACGCGGCATGCGGCATCGAAGCTGATGCCGTGACGGCGCGAGATTGATGAGGCCACAAGCCCGTCGTTATTGTCAATCAGTTCGTTGAAAGCGAGTCGGCGACCGGGTGGGCAGAGGCGGTTGCCGTTGTCCGCGTCGAAATGCGCCGGCTCATAGTTGCAGATGAACGCGCCAAGTCCCGGGAGCACAACGCAGTTGTGCTCTCGCAGAAGATATTCCATATGTGCGGCTACGCTGTTCATCCGGCAAACTGTTTTCGGTTGGTGGTTTTTATTGCAAGGTGCAAATAAACATAAAAATGTTTATCCAAACACAAAGTTAGTTTATTTTCCTGTAAAATAAAAACAGAATTTCACCTTCGTCGGTTTATTCTGTTTATACTGAGCGAAGTTTGGTGCCTACAATTTTGACGGCTGTACCGAGGCACAGCCCACGACGGACAAAAGGGACAGACAAAAACGGCTTCGAATGGCAGCAGCTACCCCGAATGTGTGGAGATTCCAAGCCGAAGTGTGGCAATTTGCGATGGGATTGTGGAATATCATTCTTATCTTTGCATCCTGAAAGCCGTTGTTTTGCGGGCTCAAGTTTTTTGATGATACACAGCAATGAAAGTTAAGGCAGATCTTCATACACATACCATCGTGTCGGGCCACGCCTACAGCTCCATGCAGGAGATGGCCAAGGCCGCTTCAGAGATGGGGATAGAACTCCTCGGTATCACCGAGCATGGTCCGGCCATTCCGGGCACCTGCAATGAAATCTATTTCACCAACATGCACGTGGTGCCTCGGGAGATGTACGGCGTAAGGCTGATGCTCGGATGTGAAATCAATATTCTGGACAACGGCGGTACGCTCGATGTGTCCGAACGGACAATGAACAGTCTCGACATCCGCATTGCCGGCATTCACGATGTGTGCTGGCGGGGTGGCACGAAGGATGAAAAC
>DBFWRP010000153.1:0-1077 GCA_048222005.1 Muribaculaceae bacterium
CCATAGAACGGGTGGGGCTTTACATTCCCGGAGGGACGGCACCGCTTTTCTCCACGGTGCTGATGCTGGCCACACCGGCCAAGATTGCCGGATGCCGTGAAATCGTGCTCTGCACGCCGCCGGGACGTGACGGCAAGGTGCATCCCGCCATCCTTTGCGCAGCCCGTGTGGCCGGAGTGAGCCGCATTTTCAAGGCGGGCGGCGTGCAGGCCATCGGTGCCATGGCCTACGGTACGGAAAGCGTGCCCAAGGTGTACAAGATATTCGGCCCCGGCAACCAGTACGTCATGGCTGCCAAGCAGCAAGTGTCGCTTCATGATGTGGCCATCGACATGCCTGCCGGACCTTCGGAAGTGGCGGTATTGGCCGATGCCGGTTCCAATCCGGTGTTCGTGGCGGCCGACTTGCTTTCGCAGGCCGAGCATGGCGTGGACAGCCAGGTCTTGTTGGTGACGACCGACGAAGCTTTGGTCGGCAAGGTACAGGACGAAGTGGAACGCCAGTTGGCTGCCCTTCCGCGCAAGGAAATCGCGGAGCAGGCATTGGCCCACAGCAAACTCGTCGTGGTGCGTGATATGGACGAGGCGTTGGAACTGACCAACCGCTACGCGCCCGAACATCTGATTATCGAAACGGCCGATTACATGCAGGCCGCCGAACGGGTGGTCAATGCAGGCAGCGTGTTCCTCGGTTCTTATACGCCGGAGAGTGCGGGGGATTATGCTTCGGGTACGAACCATACGTTGCCCACCAACGGTTATGCCACGGCTTATAGCGGTGTCAACTTGGATAGTTACCACCGTAAGATTACGTTTCAGGAACTTACGCCGCAGGGGGTCCGTGCCATCGGTCCGGCCGTGGAACTCATGGCGGCGGGCGAGCATCTCGATGCACACCGCAACGCCATGACCGTAAGATTGGAATCCATTAAAACCGAAATGAAATGAGCATGAAACCTTTGCAAAAACTGGTGCGCCCGAACATCTGGGCGCTGAAGCCGTACAGTTCGGCCCGTGACGAATACAAGGGTGCGGCGGCTTCCGTCTTTCTCGATGCGAACGAGAATCCTTATAATGC
>DBFWRP010000154.1:0-3807 GCA_048222005.1 Muribaculaceae bacterium
AGATTTACAGTCTGCCCCATTTGGCCACTCTGGTATTCGCCCATGTCGGCACATCCCTCGGGCCGGCCTGCGAGCCCTGCGCGACGCGGCGGCCGCGGGATGCACGGATGTCAGCTCCGCCGGCCTAACCCTTTCGGACGCAGCCGGCTGCCGTATGCGACTGCAAAGTTAATGCATTTTCTCCGAATCTCCAAATATATGTCATTACCCCCGCGATTTATCGTCCGATGTAGGGATGCACCCCGGTGCATCCGCCTCACGTCTGCGTATATTCATTTTATTTGAGGTGTTGGCGGATGCACCGGGGTGCATCCCTACATCTCGAGCTGTCCCTATATAAAGAAAGAGGGTGTTGCCGGTTATTTATCTTTAGGCCAAACATCACTTCACTGCTCATGTATAATCCGCAAAACGAAACGTGCGACGCTCTCAGAACGAAACGTGCCAAAATTAAAACGAAACGATTCTCCGTCTCAAAACGAAGCGTACCTCTGAGGTGCTTCCAGGGATACCCCAATTCGGCCCGGATTCGCCAGGGGTTGGGGTTGCCCTATAATCCTCAAAAACGAAATGTTAGACCAGATCAAAACGGAACGTATAAAAATCCAGCGAATCCATCTGTATGTAAAACGACACGTATATTGAATTGTCATTTTTAAGACAATTATAAAGCCGAGTAGTGGCTCAACGATTGTTGTCTTATACTCGGCTTTATATTTATGGCTCAGTTCGGCTTGTTGCGAAAGCCGGAAGACGTTACTATGTTTGTGTACACGAACATCAGAGCATAAATTTTAGATTATAGTTGTGGAACGTGTTACTGTTCAGTAGCGGTTTATAAACTGCTATTTAGTTGATGTGGTCTCCCTTGATGTAGAGGTGCCCGACAGTGTATGTCGGGCGGCGGGCTATCCGTTTCAGTCTTATCTCCATAGGTCACTCGGTGAAATAGTTGGTGAAGTATGCCACCGGCGTCGAGACGATTGCCCCGATGAAATCGTGCGCCGCATAACTCCGTCCGAAGCCGCTCGCCTGCAGACAATCCCCGAATGGTACAAATGGGAATGTTCGGCGACACAACAGTACACCATGCTCGGCAACGGCTGGACGGTGGAAGTAATCAAGCATATTTTCAGTTTCTTGCAACTATAAACAAGCAGGAGCCGCAATCCATCGCGGCTCCCACACAGATATGCGCCTGCCCTCACAAGGAGCGGGCGTTTTTTATTTACGGAACTTCCGTATCAGCCACACAACGGCGATGCAAACAGCGATAACGACACCTCCGAGGGCGACTCCCCCGAAGTCCATCTTGGTCTGCTCCCACTTCGTCAGACTCCGCTCCACGGGGTAAGGAACTTGTCTCTCCACGGAATCGACCCTTGCGGATTTCAGCGAATCCACAAGCGACTGCATCCGCTGAATCTCCCGGCCGTCCTTTTTCGTAGACTCGCGAAAGTGGTATCTGTTCCATCCGATAACGCGGTTAAGTGAGTCAAGAATAGGGGCGATGGAGTCGTATCGGGTGTCGGCCTCGTATATGCGCTCTATCACAGTGACGGAATCCGTATTGTTGATGTAGTGCTTCACCGTGTCGGTACGCAGGACGGTGCCCTGCACGGGCACGTACACCTTGCGCGAGCAGGCGCACAGAAGAAGCAGGGCGCACAGTGCGGCCACAGGGGTTATTCCACGGTTATCCATATCTGTTCGTTGCGTTTCATCTGCGCCTCCCACAGCATCGGGTAGAGGCGTTTGCACGTGGCCATGGAGTCGGTGACGCCGCCCACCACCGTGTTGCGGCCCACTATGATGCAGCCCGCCGAGGAGCGGGCGCTGCTGCCTGCGTGGATGAGTATGCCCTCGAAGTGGGGGACGTCGAGCAGGCGGGGGAGCATGCCGCACAGGCCGTTGGGCGTCCACCAGTCGTACTCGCGGCGCTGCGAGAACTTGGGCGACTGCACGGCCATGGTGACGCGGTAGCGCCCGTTGGGGATGGCCGTCTGCGCGTAGACCTTGGCCTCGCCGTTGTCGAAGCGCCCGTTGCGGTTGAGGTCGCGGTCGGTGTCCTCCACGGTGTCGCAGAAGTAACGACCGTCGATGTAGAGGCGCCCGATTGTGTAAGTCGGTCGCCGGGCTATGCGTCTGAGCAGGATTTCCATGGCGCTACTCGGTGAAATAGTTTGCGAACCAGGCCACGGGGGTGGCGGCCAGGGCGCCTATGAAGTTGGCGACCAGGTCCCACACGCAGAAGTGGCCGCCCGGCTTGCGGCGGTCGCGGATCTCCTTGCCGATGCCCACGGCCAGGGTGAGGCCGAACACGCACAGCGCGGCCAGCCACGGCGAGAACGGCACGAAGCTGAACACGCCGGCCAGCACGGAGCCCAGGCCGAAGCTCAGGGCCATGTGAAACACCTTGTCGTAACCTTTGCGGTCGTTGCAGATTTTCTTTGTCATGATGTTTTGATTTGGTTGGTGTTGATTTTTGTTGTATCTTTGCAGTGAAGTTCTATTTCGTTCTCTGGCCAGCATTACCGTGCGTAGCGGGAGCGTTTTAGAGCTTTTTTATTTTGGTTGAATGCCAATCATGCCATAGCGAAAATGTCATCCATTCGCTTCTTCGGCGCGGGTTATTCTCATTTGAGATACGCCTTACCCGGAATACGCCGCACTTAAATTTTCGCAGACGTTCGAACAATTGACTTCCGGAAAAAGCTCTTGCGTTTTGAGTGTTTTTCTCAAGTTGGATGTTACACCACTTCTTTAGCTTTTTCTTATCCCCTTCCCTTTTTACCCATTCCCTGCGTTGAAGCTGATACAGGCCCGGCAAATCACACAAAATTGCGCGGCACGTATCGTTATAGAACCCATTGGGGAGATAGGACGGGTATTCTCTCTTCGGACGCTGCGCATTCGTTGCCTCGACCCGTCCCTCGCGGTCAATGTAGCGGAAACTATAACCATCAAAACCATAGGTCAGGGGAGCAATAGGATAAGAAGTAGCCCAGTCTTTTATGTCAACCCTATCGGAAAGACGATAATACAGATATTGATGCCCGTCATTCGGCTTGACATCAAGCCAAAACTCCCAGTTGGTGTCCTCCTGAAAGTTGTCAGGTATAACATGGTCGCCTAACAGCCGGGTCAGATCGACTTCAAATATTTCCCTTTTGCCGTTTTCCATGTATTGGCGCAGTGCCGCTTTACGTGGAAATTTCAAGTGGTCGCACCAATATATGACACCCGGTTGCGAAGCGGATGAAATCATTCCTCGCTCGCAATATTCACTCAGCCGGAACGCTTTTGCCTTACTGTTCCCTGCCTTGATGTACGTTGGCGTTGTCGCCGTCACCTTGGCTATCGTATCTGAGGGTTTGCACTCGCAGCCGTAGCCAAGCGTTATTCCCGTAGTCACCTTAAGGAACTCCGTGCGTATGCCGTCAGGGTAAAGCTCGTCGGGGTAATGCACTCTCAGTTCCACCTTCACCTCTCCGGGACGCAGGCCGTGGCGGTCGCAGATAATCAGCACCTTGTCGCCGCGCATCGTGCAGTTGCGGCACGTGCCCTCCTTGCGGGCAAAAGCGAAGCCCGGCTTCATCGCCGTGTAGGCCTGCCCGTCAAAGTCCAGCTCCAAGAGCGGCACGACATTGCCGTTCTTGTCCCTGACCTCAAGCAGAAACGAGAAGTCGCTGCGGTAGTTGATTGATCCCATACGGTTTACATTTGCCCGTATGCGGCGGCCTGTCGCTGTTTCAGCTCGTCGGCCTCGGCTGTGGTTATTTCCTTCCAGTTTGCGGGGTCGTCGGT
>DBFWRP010000155.1:0-1216 GCA_048222005.1 Muribaculaceae bacterium
GGACTTGTCTTCCTACCCAAGGACGAGCAGGAGCAATCGCACATGCTGAGCGTCATGATTGAGGAAATAGAACGGGAAGGGTTGAACCTGATGCACTTGCGCAACGTGCCGGTCAATTCGTCCATCCTCGGAAAAGACGCATCGGCCACGGAACCGAGCATCAAACAGATATTCATAACCGGTTCTACCGATACGGAAAACTTGGAACGCACCCTATATATAATAAGGAAGAGGATTGAGAACCGCATACATCACAAAGATTTCTATATCGTATCCCTGTCGAGCAAGAACATCGTGTACAAAGGGATGCTCTCGTCGATGCAAGTGAGGGAATACTTCCCCGACCTGACCCAACCATACTTTACCAGCGGACTGGCCGTCGTGCATTCCCGTTTCAGCACCAACACCTTCCCGACATGGAGCCTGGCACAGCCCTTCCGCCTGTTGGCGCACAACGGTGAAATCAACACAATACGGGGCAACCGCGCCTGGATGGAGGCACGGGAAAGCGTGCTTTCCACGCCCACGCTCGGTAACGTGAAGCAAATCAGGCCCATCATCCAACCCGGCATGAGCGACAGTGCCTCACTGGACAACGTACTGGAGTTTTTCGTCATGTCCGGCCTGAGCCTGCCCCACGCCATGGCCATGCTGGTGCCGGAGTCCTTCAACGACAAGAACCCCATCAGCGAAGACCTGAAGGCTTTCTATGAGTACCACTCCATCCTGATGGAACCGTGGGACGGGCCGGCCACCCTGCTCTTCAGCGACGGGCGCTACGCCGGAGGCATGCTCGACCGCAACGGCCTACGCCCCGCCCGCTACCTGATTACCCGGAACGACATGATGGTAGTAGCCAGCGAGGCGGGCACCATCCACTTCGAGCCGGGAGACATCAAGGAAAAAGGACGGTTGCAACCGGGCAAGATACTGCTGGTGGACACCCAAGAAGGGAAAATATATTATGACGGGGAACTGAAAGCCCAATTGGCTGCCGCCAAACCTTACCGGCAGTGGCTCTCCACGAACCGTATCGAACTGGACACCCTGCGGAGCGGACGAAAGGTGGAAAACATAGTGGAGGATTACGACCGCCGCCTGCGTACTTTCGGTTATACACGCGAAGACATCGAACGCACGCTCGTCCCGATGGCAACGGGCGGGGCGGAGCCGACCGCTTCCATGGGGAACGACACCCCGTTGGCCGTGCTCTCCG
>DBFWRP010000156.1:0-2220 GCA_048222005.1 Muribaculaceae bacterium
CGGTTGCGGCAGGCAGGGCGGGGACGGTTGCGGCAGGGTACACCCCTTGCGGCTATGGGTGTATGTCAAAAAATTGTGTTGACATTGTATGCAAGTGGTGCTATACTTGTTCATGCCGAACAAGGCAAGCGGGACACCACAACACCACAACACCACCGCAAGCCAAAAACACCAACGGCAGAAAGGAAACACAAGATGAACACGAGCACGAAAGCAACCGCACAGGCGAAAGCCAACACCACCACCGCAAGCACCTTTGAAACCGTCAAACGCAACTATGAAACCGCCCTTGCACAGGGCAAGGACACCGCACAGGAATTGACCGCCCTTGCAACCGCCGTTGCATACAGTGTCATAAACAAGTGCATTGACCCACAGCGCAAGACCGCCGCACAGCGGGACACCGCAAGCAACACCGGATTTAATCCCGCTATGGTAGCACTGAAAAGAGGGATTGCCGCCGACCTTGCCACGCTGGACAACACCCGCCGCAACGCCAACGCCGCAACCGCCACAACCTACAACGCCGACGGCGATTTAGTGACCGTCACGGCGGACAAGGACGCCGCCGCCGCCCTTGTGGGGCTGATTGATACCACGCTTTCAGACGGTATTGACCTTGTGCAGACCGCCGCCCTTGCCATTTTGGAACAAGCCGCCGAACACGCTAACGGCGAAAGCTGGCTTGATAGCAAGTACACCGTTCGCCGCCTGTCCCGCCGTGTCTATATCCGTTCGGACGAAAGTGCGGCATATAGGGACGATGAAACAACACCCATTCAAGAGGTTTACAGGGCTGTGCGGCAAGCTGTCCAAAATTCCCGCGCCGTTCAGACTGACCCCCGCAACGGGTACAGCTACATAGAGGACATGACGGCGGACGGACTGGACACCATTTACTACCGTATGGGCAAGTACACCGATTTAGGCGGGTACGATTGCAACGGCAACTATACCACCGACAGACAAGCCGCCGCCGACTATGAAACACTTGTTGCAAGTCTGAACTTGACCGACAGACAAGCGCAAATTCTCCGCTTGCGTATGCAGGGCAAGGGATACAAGGCGATAGCAACCTATTTAGGCGTAACGCAAAGGGCGATTGCAAAGACCGTAGGACAGATACAGACGAAAGCCACGGCGGCGGGACTGACCCCGCACGGACAGACCACCGCGCAGGACTAAACCGAACACGACACCGCACGAAAGGCGGGGGCGAAAAGCCCCCGCCCTTTTCTTTTGGACAGACCACCCGCAACCGCAAGGAACACCCGCCGCCCCGCCGCTCACAGGGTACACCCCTTGCGGTTAAGGGTGCAGGGCAAGACCCCGCAAGGCAAGCCACGGAATACAAGCGGAGATGTTCGCCACTTCCGGGAATGGCAAGCCAACGCACTATTGAGCGAATGTCAATAGAGTACCTTTGCTATCAAAGGCGTCGCCGGTGCATGAGAGTTAGGCTCATGGTACGAGATAGTGAAAATCCCCGGAGGTTTGCGCCTATGAACCTAAGTGCGGCTTGCATAACTGATGGCTATACAAGAACGACTTTTGAAAGTAAGTAGTATCGTCCGAGTTTTCTACCCAAGGGTATTGTGCTCCGAGGAGCCGAAAGCAAGGGCATATAGATATGAAAGCCGAATTTGGTCAAGTATTGCGAATTGAACAGAACAGTCCCCGATAGAAATGAGTATCGGAAATGGTGCGTGTTCCGTTCGATACTGCAACGGCTGTGGGGAAAAATATACCCCATGCGCCGAAATGCAGAGCCGGAACCATTTCAAATATCGGGTTTATCATTGATAGAGCCGCCGAGGGTTTTCTTCGGCGGCTTCATTGAGTGATAAACCTGTTATCACCCAAGAAAAAACTGTGAAAGGGGCATTTCAAAATGACCAGAGAAGAAAACATCGCCAAATTGGCACAGTTGCGCTCTGACGCCGAAGCCCTTGTCAAGGATTACAATGATGCAATCCAGAACGGCAAGTATGAGGACGCAACCAAAGCGGAAAAGGCTATGACCGAAAAGGTCAATGAGTACACCGCTACTGTCCGGGATATGTGCTTTGAGGACTGCAAAAACACTGATAATCCCATGCTCACCGCAGTCACGACCTTGTCCTATGTTACCATCGGGGTCAAGGACGAGCAGAAGGGCGATGACAAGGTTCCTGTCCGCACTATCGTGGATAAAGAGCGTCAGATTGACCTGCTCAAGCT
>DBFWRP010000157.1:0-9642 GCA_048222005.1 Muribaculaceae bacterium
CAAATAATACAACAACAAGTACAATATAATCCCAAAAAGCACGTATTATTCTCTGCATGTGTATTATTTGTACGGTTTGCGCCGATACTCTTTTTGCCAAAGCGATAAATTTGCACTGTCAATGAAAAACATCAAAACACAATAACCTCCATGAAAGCACTTATTAAATTATGTCCGCTGTTTATAGCCGCCTCCGTCGTGGTTTCAGCAGCCGGCACTCCTTCATCGGACTTCGTTAAAGAGAACGCGACACACGCAGCAAATCAGTACCGCGGGCATCTGGCGACAATCGACAGCATCGGGCATTTTGTTAATCCGCGCACGGTGCTTCCCGACGGCAGCATCTGGTACGTTCCGGTCGACGACTGGTGCTCCGGATTTTTCCCCGGCAGCCTATGGTACATCGGAGAGCTTACCGGCGACAAAAGCTGGAGCCAAAGGGCAGCTGATTACACTGAGACGCTCGACACGGCTCAGTATCTGACCTGGCATCACGACGTAGGCTTCATCATCGGATCAAGCTACCTCAACGGCTATCGTCTTGGCAACAAGGAGCAATACGCCCCGGTGGTTGTTAATGCAGCCAAATCTTTGGCAACACGCTTCCGTCCCGGTGCTGGTGTGATTCAGTCATGGAACGTCGACAAAGGATGGCAAAGCGAACGCGGCTGGGCATGCCCGGTCATCATCGACAACATGATGAACCTGGAGATTCTGTTTGAAGCCACACGCTTCACAGGCGATTCCACATATTATAATGTCGCCGTATCTCATGCCAACACAACCATGGCACACCACTTCCGCCCCAATTTCAGCTGCTATCATGTGGTCGACTACGACCCCGCAACAGGCGAAGTGCGTCACCGCCAGACCGCACAAGGATATGCCGATGAATCATCGTGGGCACGCGGACAGGCATGGGCCCTCTACGGCTACACCATGTGCTACCGCTACACCGGCGACCCCAACTACATCTATCAGGCGATAAAGGTCTGCGACATGATTTTCAATGACCCCTCGATGCCCGAAGATCTGGTGCCGTACTGGGACTACAACGCACCAGGCATCCCGTCGGAGCCTCGCGACGCCTCGGCGGCCGCATGCACAGCCTCTGCTCTTTACGAACTTTCGACCTACCTTCCGGGACGAGGCTACAAGGAGCTGGCCGACAAAGTGATGGCATCGCTGTCCACACCTGCCTACCGCGCTGAAAACGGCAAGAACAATCATTTTCTGCTCATGCACTCGGTAGGTTCCATCCCTCACGGACATGAAATCGACGTACCCATCAATTATGCCGACTACTACTATTTAGAAGCCCTGCTGCGCAAGAAAAAACTTGACGAAGGCTGCAACAAGCTTTTCTAAACAACATCAACCGACCATATACCAGACATGAAACGACTTACAGTTCTCTCTCTCCTGCTTCTGCTGCTTGCGGCGCCGGCTCGTATGTCGGCGCAGGCAGCAGCCGGAAGCGCAACGGTCACAGGCACAGTGGTTGACGAAGCCTCTTTGCCACTGATCGGCGCCAGCGTGAACGTAATCGGCACCAAACCGCCGGTCGGGGTCATCACAGACATCGACGGGAACTTTGAGCTGCTGCTCCCGACACCCGATGCCACTCTGGAAGTGCGTTATGTGGGGTATGAGACAGTGGAGGTAAAAGCTACCCCCGGCACCAATATGGAGATCGTATTAAAGGAAAACTCCACCGTTCTTGAGGAAGTGGTGGCCATCGGCTACGCTGTCACCAAGAAGAGCGACCTCACCGGATCGGTTGAAAAGGTGTCGATGAAGGATCTGAACCGCGCCACGGTATCATCGTTCGACCAGGCTCTCGGCGGACGCATTGCCGGTGTGCAGGTGGTTGCTTCCGACGGTCAGCCGGGCGAGGGTGCAAACATCGTGATCCGCGGTTCAAACACCATTTCCGATGCCGCCGACGGCACCCCGCTTTATGTAATCGACGGTTTCGCCACTGACGATCCTAATGCCGGCGCCATCAATCCCGCCGACATCGAATCTATTGACATCCTGAAGGACGCTTCCGCCACCGCCATCTACGGTGCCCGCGGCGCCAACGGCGTAATCATCATAACCACCAAACGCGGCACAGAATCTGCACCACGAATCACCTATGAAGGCTCCGTAAGCTTTCAGCGCCGCCCCAAAGGGCTGAAACTACTTCAGGGACGGGAATTTGTGGAGCTGCAGGCCGAAATGCTCACGCCCGATGAAATGAACAAAACCTATTTCAGCTACGACGAGGCTCTGGGCCGCTACCAGACGATCGATGACTACGATAACCGCAAGTCGACCGACTGGCAGGACGAGGTGTTCCGCAATGCCCCCATGACCAACCACCATCTGGCTCTTACCGGAGGCACAAAGAACACACGCTACTCCGCGGCACTGTCATATTACCTGCAGGAAGGCACAATCATAAAATCCTCATACGAAAGCATCAAGGCACGCTCCACCATCGACCAGCGCATATCGCCCACCGTAAAAGTTGGAACTGCATTCAATTTTGCAAACAACACGTCGGTGGGATCGGCACCCACGCAAGGCGACGGACAGTCAACCCAATACTTCCTGTATCAGGTGCTGGCCTACCGTCCGGTAAAGTACCGTTCAACCGATGATCTGGAAGACATTGTGGACAACAACGGCGGCACGTACCCCTACAACCCCGTCAAAACCATACAGAACACCTACGAGCGCCTCCGTAACCGCCAGCTTTCGATAAACGCATATCTAAACTGGGACATACTGCCCGACCTGCTGTTCAAGGCCACCTTCGCCTACACCTGGCGCGAAGCCCGAACAGAGAAATTCTATAACAAGAACACATACTTCGGCGATCCCGCCTACTCCCCCACCGGCTCCAACGGAAGTTTCAACATAAAGGAATGGAACAGCTGGAGCAACGAGTACACGCTCAATTACCGCCACCAATGGGGTCAGCACAAATTTAACGGTCTCATCGGTATGTCGCTGTCAAGCAAACAGATTTCCAACGTCGGCGCCAAAAGCGTAATGATACCATGGGACGACCTCGGATTCTGGGGCATCGATTCAGGAACAGCACAGAGCGTACTGGCCGACAACGTGCGCGACAGAATGATGTCGTTCTTCGGACGATTCAACTACGATTATCGCGGACGCTATCTGTTCACAGCCACACTGAGAGGCGACGGATCCTCACGCTTCAACAACCATAAGTGGGGCATCTTCCCGTCGGCATCAATGGCATGGCGTATAATCGACGAACCGTTCATGTCGGGCGCCACCGGGTGGCTGAGCAACCTGAAATTGCGCGTCGGATGGGGCGCCACCGGCAACAACGCCACACGCGAGATGTATCCCTCCAACCTCCTTTACTGGGGCGGAGAGAACTACCCCTGGAACAACAACCTGCATCAGGCCCTCTACATGCTGCAGATTGCCAACCGCAACCTCAAGTGGGAAACCACCTATCAGACCAACGTGGGTCTGGACTTCGCCCTATGGAACAACCGCCTGCACGGATCTGTCGACATCTACGACAAGGACACACGCGACCTCCTTCTCTACGCCGACGTGCCGCCGTCGATAGGTTTCACACAAGTGCAGCAGAACATCGGCAGCATATCGAACCGCGGCCTTGAAATAACTCTCAACGCCACCATTCTGCCCGGCATACGCGGATCGTTGAAATGGACCTCCAGCTTCAACATATCCTTCAACAAGAATAAAGTGACGGCACTTTCGAACGGACAGGAAAGCCGTATGGCAGGCATACGTTACCCGTCGATATCCGACCTGTACATATGCAAAGTGGGCCATCCCCTTTCCGAAATGTACGGCTACGTCTACGACGGTGTGTATCAATATTCCGACTTCGACGAGGTATCGCCAGGGGTCTACCGCCTCAAGGATGGCATCCCCGACAACACCAACGACCGCGCCAACATACGTCCCGGCGACCCCAAACTCCGTGACATAAACGGCGACGGCAAAGTCACCACCGAGGACCGCACCATCATTGGCCACGGACTGCCCGTCCACACAGGCGGCTTCATCAACAACTTTGAATGGAAGGGCTTTGACCTTAGCATCTTCCTGCAGTGGAGCTACGGCAACGACGTGATCAACTACAACCGCGTGCTGCTCGAGAACCTTCAGGGACGGCACCTCAACCAACTTGCCACCGCCGCAGACCACTGGCGCCCCGACACGCCAACCGACTATCTCTGGGCTCCCAACCGCGGCCTGAACAACCTGCACACCTCGCGCGAAGTGGAGGACGCATCCTTCCTGCGCCTGAAAAACATTCAGCTGGGCTACACCCTCCCGGCTAAATGGCTTCGAGGCACACACCTTGCCGCTGTACGCCTGTATCTCGCCGCGCAAAACGTGGCCACCTGGACAGCCTACACCGGCTACGATCCCGAAGTATCAACCCGCAACTCAGCCATGACACGCGGATTTGACTACTCTGCCTATCCCAAGGCACAATCATTCACCTTTGGAGTAAAAATCGATTTATGAAACTAAAAGCATATTTTCTTGGGGTGGTGTGCTCATGCACACTGTGGTCCTGCTCATTCCTGGAGACCGAGCCCTTCGACTATATTGACGGCGACGACCTCTACCATACACCTGAGACCTGTATGGCCGGTCTGGCTGGCATCTACGATGCACTCACAGCCACCGGAGCCTACGGCCAGAACCTCTGGGGAGATCTCGACGCCGGAACCGACATCCTTGTATATAACCGCAACTACGGAACCGGCTATATCCAGATTTCCAATTATAACTACAACAACAGCGACAAGGCTCTCCTTGATAGCTGGACAGCGCTTTACAACTGCATAAACCGCGCCAACGACTTCATCGAACGCATCAGCCGCAGCGACGACGCGCAATGCGGAGGCCAACGTGCAAAGGCCATGTACCTCGGCGAGGCAAAGGCCCTGCGAGCACTGAGCTACATGAATCTCGTGGCCTTCTGGGGCGAGGTGCCGCTCAGGCTTGAGCCCACCTACAATCTTGACAACCAACTGAAAGCCAAAGCGTCTCAAGGTGAAATATATGCCCAGATCACCGCCGACCTGAAAGATGCCGCCGACGGATGCCTGGATGTGCGCGAGTTGCCATCGCCCGGGCGCATGTCGCAGACAGCTGCCGAAGCCCTTCTGGCACGTGCTTACATGTGGCAGGCCGGCTACCCCCTCTACGCCGACACATGGGATGAAGCGCTGGAATGCGCACGCAAAGTGGCCGACTCTGGCCGCCACAATCTCCTGCCACGCGAACGAGGCGGCTACAGGCAGGTGTTCATCAACATGTGTTCAAACCTCTACGACCTCTCCACCTATGAATCCATGTTCGAGATAGAGTTCTACGGCAACGGACAGACGCAGACCAACGAGGCCGGACGACTCGGCCTCTACATCGGTGTGACCCAGCAGACTCCGAGCGACGACCACCCCTACGCCTACGGCCTCTACGACGCCACAAAATATCTGTTCCGCCTCTATGAGGACGGCGACGACCGGCAGTGGTGGAACATCGCCGACTACAAGTATGTAACCACCGACGGTGTCGTGAGCGAACAACCCCGCACGACAGCCGAACGCAATCAGGAAGACGGCAATGCTGCAAAATGGCGTGCGAAATACATCCCCGAACGTCCTTTGTCGCGCAACAACTCGTCGATCAACTTCCCAGTCATGCGTTTCTCCGATGTTCTGCTCATGGTGGCTGAATGCAGCAACCACGTCAATGGGCATCCCACCAACGAGGCCTTCGCCGCTCTCAACCGTGTGCGCCGGCGTGCCGGAGCATCCGAGGTCAACCAGACAGAGGCCCCCGACTTCGAGAGCTTCAACCGGCTTGTCATTGAGGAACGCACTCGCGAACTCTGCTTCGAAGTGCCGCGCCGCATGGAACTGCGCCGCCACGGTGCCGACTTCTTTACATCACAGATAGCGGTGCTCGCCGACCAGTCGCTTAACGCCCAGAACAAAAAGACCGGCTACGATCTTGAATCAATCAAGGCCCTCCCCGCTCTCAATATGCAGCCAAAACACATCTATTTCCCCATTCCGCAGGCCGAACTGAATGTAAATACAGCCTGCACACAAAACGTCAACTGGTGATGAAACATCTTCCGATTCTCTCAATGGTCGCCATCGCCATGCTCAGTGCATGCAGCGATTCGGTGGAACCTGTCGACTTCACAGTCAGCGCACCTGCGGGATTGAACGTCACCGCAGGAGAGCCAGTACGCTTTGTATTCTCAGGCAATCCGGACTACATCACCTTCTTTTCAGGCGAAAACGGCAATGACTACGCCGCATCGGGCCGCTACGACGCCGACATTACCGGACTGGAGCTTACCTGCGCCATGAGGCAGCAGTACAACGACCTGGACTACATTGACCGCCAGCTGATCTATGTATATGTCTCCACCGATTTCAACGGCGACTATACCCCCGAAAGCCTGAATGCGGCCACCTGGATTCCGCTCACCGGCAGCGGCGCCAACAGCCTGCCGGTCCCGGTTGCGACATCGGCATCGCCAGCCTCATCCGAGGGCAGCATAGATCTTGGGGAATACATAAAGACCGACCGCCCGTTCCACCTCGCATTTCTCTATAATGCCCCCGGACGTGCCAACATCCCCGCATCCAACGGCGGAGGCCGTTACGTGGTCCGTCCACGAATCGATATAACCGATCTGGCCATAACGAAGCACCTCGCCGACGGCACAAGCCAGACACTCGACAACGCATCTACCCAATTCGGCATGCGGCCCATCTACGAGCGGTCGTACAAGCAGTCCAACTTCCTCGTAACCGACGACGGAATGCTGTTCCAGCCCGTGGCTGCCGTCGTCGACCCCCTCACAGGCCATGAACCCGACGAGCGGGTATGGATGGTATCCACGCTCATCGATCCTCGCAAAGTAGAGCCCGACCGAGGCGTCGCAATCAAATCGATAGCATCCCGCCTTGATTTTTATGACCACATCTACAACACCCCCGGCACCTACACAGCCACATTTGTGGCCACCAACGCCAACATGTGGGACAGCGAACGTAGCATTCAACAACTGACAGTCAACGTACGATGAATCTCAAACTGACAACGATACTTTTAGCCCTTGCCGGTGTGGCATGGAGTTGCAGCGACGACCCGTCGGAAACGCCGCAGCCACCCGTCGCCGAGGAAAATCCGCAGCCCGATGTCCCGGCCGACCCGCCTTCGGGATGCGCACTTTGGACTGATTTCGCCACCGGACGTTCCGCACTGCTCCCCGACTTCTCATATGCAGGCTATGCATGGGGAGAAAAACCTCTGCCCCATGTGGACTATCAGATATTCAACGTGTGCGACTACGGCGCCATTCCGGACGACGGCATATCGGACCGCGCGGCTTTCGAGGAAGCCATTGCGGCTGCCACCGCCAGCAGGCAAGGAGCCATAATCTACGTACCGGCAGGCCGTTACGAACTCCACGGCGCCGCTGATCCGAACACACCCATCATCATCGACGGCGACAACATCGTGCTCCGGGGCGCCGGACGCGACCGCACCGTCCTGAGCATGTCGCACCCCGGCAAGGTGCTTGACGCCACACTATGGAACACACCCGAGCTCCTCTCGTTCCGCTATGTCCGCTCCCGCACCGACGAGCAGCTGCGGCTCACAGAGCTTACCGCCGCTGCCACGGCAGGATCACATGAAATCGAGGTCGCTTCGGCCTCCGCCCTCTCGGTGGGACAAAGGGTGCTCATCAAGCTCGTCGGCGACAATCGCCCGGAAGCTGTGGCAGCCGAACTTGCACCGCATGCTGTGGATGAAGAATTCAGCGAACTCACCTCCAACGGAGTCACGGTGGCCGAATACCACAGCATCCGGCGCATCAACGGCAAGCGTGTCACACTTTACGAACCCCTGGGACACGATGTGGACCCGCAGGGCGGATGGACACTGCATGCCGTACTCGACCGCAACGGATGCGGCGTTGAGGACCTCTGCTTCGAAGGCGCATTCAACGAAGAATTCGTCCACCACAAGGACGCTGTACACGACAGCGGATGGCGCATGCTCACCTTCCTTCGCCAGGCCCACGGATGGGTCAGACGGTGTCTGTTCGTCAACGTAAGTGAGGCTGTAAGCATAATGCAGTCATGCAATATCACTGTCGACGACTGCGCCATTGATGGGAATGCCGGACATTCGGCCATACGCTCGCAGGCATCCACAAACGTGCTGATTTCAAATGTGGACGACCGCTCAGGCCAGTACCACTCCGTAGGCGTGTCAAAAACGGCATCCCACACCGTGCTGCTGCGTTGCACAATCGGAGCCTCCACAAGTTTCGAGGCACACTGCAGCCAACCGCGCAACACGCTCCTCGATCTCTGTCAGGGTGGCCTTAATCCGAACCATGCAGGCGGCGACGCCGCACTCGGCCCGAACCACCTGCGCGGCCTTGTGCTGTGGAACTATACGCAGACCAGCGGCACAACAGGTGAATTCGCCCTATGGCGCCGCAACAACCGCTTCGTCATGCCTGTAATCGCAGGCTTCAGAGGCACGGCCACATTCAATTCTGCAGAGACCTCGGCCATCGAGAGCTACGGTTCGTCAGTCGAGCCACTGTCACTTTACGAGGCTCAGCTCAAACTGCGACTGGAAAAATAAAAACCGAACATTCACACCATGATGAAAAATATAAAAATCCCTGCATCCCTTCTGGCGTTAGCAATGTCACTGACCGGATGTCACAACACCGACGATCCCGAAGCCGCGACGCCTCCGGCTCTGGTGCTTGTGGCTGCCGTCTACGATATTAATGCCGAAAGCTCATCAATATGGCATTCCGGACAGGCATTCGGAGTGTATATGCTCGACAACGACAATGCCCCGATCGCATCGAACGTGCGGCATCTTGCCGACAACCGAGGCGTCACAGGATATCTCGTGCCCGAAAGCTCCTCACTCTTATTCCCTGCCGACGGCCGTCAGGTAAACATTGCGGCCTACTATCCATTCGACAAGATGGCGGCCGACAACGACCACCGCACCACCATCGCCGTGCGCGAAGGGATGGCTGCCGATGCCTATGTATGGGCCGATGCCAGAAGTGCAAGCGCAGCCAACCCCCGCATAGCGCTCGGTTTCAAATCCCAGCTGTCGCAGATAAGTGCGCGACTGCTCAACGACGACCCGGCCACGGCACGGATTGTGGCCCGGATCAACGGCGCGCCGCGAAGCTGCGAATTTTACATACCGGACGGCCGTTACACCGGCACCCCCGACTGTTCAAGCCCCATCGGCGCCACGGTAAAAGTAATTGAGGGCGCCTTTGAACTCACTGCTGTTGTGGCGGCCACTGAAAGCTCGGAAAACGGCCCGTCCATTGAAATCACGGCGCTCGACCACGCAGGCAAGGAAATCCGCACATACCCCCCTGTCCCCCTGGGTGCCCTGATGGAACTTGAAAACGGCCGTACGTTCGAGCCCAACACAATCTACAACCTCGCCGGCAATCTCGGCCCTGACAAACTCGACATGAAATTCACAGGATCCTCGCCTATCTGCATCCTGAACTGGGGCACCGATCCTGACGAGGAATCAGGC
>DBFWRP010000158.1:0-1697 GCA_048222005.1 Muribaculaceae bacterium
GCTGTCATCATGATCACCACGGCATGGCGGTCCAGTTTCAGGATTTCCTGCAGGCAGTCCATGCCCTCCTGTCCGCTCACGGTGTCGCGGGTGAAGTTCATGTCCAGCAGTACGATGTCCGGCCGGAAGTCGGTAATGAAATGTACGATACGGTCGGGCGAGCGCATGACCTTGACTTTCTCCGCGTAGGGTTCAAGCAGGAGATGGAGGGCGAAGAGCACGTCTTCGTTGTCGTCTATGATGAGTATTTTTCCTAATGCAGGCATAGAATATGGTATTTGATGCGAGGCAAAGTTACGCAAAAATGTGTGCGGATGTGCATTTTCGCACATAAAAAGTGCAAATCCGCACAACTCGCTTTCCGGTGTGGATGGGGTACGCGTCTGGAATACAATCGTTTGCGTTTTTGGCACGCAAATTGGATATGATTAGTTGTAACCGAATGATAAAAAGACTTATGGACATCAGAATGCGGATAGGATGCGTGGCATACGTGGCGTGTTGGGGCATGGGGACGGCGGCACAGCCTCTTCCGCCCTCGGGCGGTTGGGGACTGGACGACGTGGTACTCCGGGCCTGCCAGTCTTCGCCCGACGCGTTGGCCGCGCGCCATACATTCCGCTCGGCCTATTGGGACTATCGCTCGTTCCGGGCTGATTACTTGCCTTCGCTCACATTGACTTCCGGGCCGAACCTCGACCGTTCCATCAACCAAATCACGATGGAAGACGGGTCGGTGCGTTTTGTCGAGCAAAACCTGTTGAACACCGACCTGTCCCTGCGTGTGCAGCAGAATGTCAGTTGGACGGGCGGCACGTTGTCCCTGGAATCCTCCCTCTTGCGTACGGATTTGCTGAGCGACCGCACTTTTTCATGGAAGAGCGTGCCGGTCAACATCGGCTACAGCCAGTCGCTTTTCGGGTACAACAACCTGAAGTGGAGGCGGCGTATCGAACCGGTGCGCTACGAGGAGGCGCAGCGGTCTTATCTGGAGACGATGGAGTTGGTAGCCGCACGAGCTGTGGACAAGTTCTTCGCGTTGGCCATGGCACAGAGCAACTATGCCACGGCGTGCCAGAATTTTGCCCATGCCGACACGCTTTCCCGTTTCGCACAGGGGCGTTACCAGATTGGCACGACCACCGAGAACGAGATGCTCCAACTCGAAATCAACCGCCTGAACGAGGAGACCAACCGGCTGAATGCCCGTATCGAGATGGACGAGTGCGCCTTGGACTTGCGTTCCTATCTGGGGTTGCAGGAAGGCGACACCTTGCCCGCGATACGGATGGTCACGGAAGTGCCCGACGTGATGGTGGAGGAGGGAGCAGCCTTGCAGTGGGCGCATCTCCACAGTCCCGACATCCTCTATATGAAGCGGCGCAAGTTGGAGGCGGAAAGCAACGTGGCGCAGGCCAAGGCCAACACCGGCCTGAAAGCCGACCTGTATCTCCGTTTCGGTCTGACGCAGACGGCGGAGAATTTCTCTTCCACCTACCGCCATCCGCTCGACCAACAGGCGGTGAGCATCGGTATCACCCTGCCCATCCTGGACTGGGGAAAGGGGCGCGGACAAGTGCGCATGGCCCGTTCGCAACGGGACTTGGTGGAGACGCAAGTGGAGCAGAGCCGCACGGACTTCGACCAGAATATCCGCAAGTTGGTAGGGCAGTTCAACCTGCAAGGGCTACGTGTGC
>DBFWRP010000159.1:0-1280 GCA_048222005.1 Muribaculaceae bacterium
GTTCTGATAATTCTTATAAGTTCCGATAATTCGGATAAATTCTTATAAGTTTCTGTTGGGCTTTTATGAAAAATATAGGAGAGGTTGGTTGAAAAGAGGGAGGAGAATGAGGTGTGGTTTGGATGTCAGGATTATCCGCAATGGAAATGCTCCGCCACGAGCTTCGACATCAATGTATGGTCGTTGTGGGCGCGGGCGGACAGGTCGGCATCATTGTGCGCTTTAAGCCGTGCTATGACTCCGTCGATCATTGCCTTGGGGAACACATTGGCGGCTTCATAAAGCGCTCTGTCGCTCTGGAGGCAGTCGGCGCTCTGAGCACAGCTTGCAGGGAGCTGTGCCAGTGAACCGAGACGGTCGGCGTTTGCATCATCGTGAATGTTAACGTTCACATAGGTGCGTTGTGCCACGTCGAGGGCATCGGGCATCTCGAAGCCATGACGCGCCGCCACGGCAAGCGAAGCCAGCAGCATATATATGTCGGCCGAACCGTCGGCCGAACGGATCTCGATGGTCTGTTTCTGCGAGGCATCGGCATCCGACGGCTGTTCGAGAGGATTGGCGAGTGAACTCATGTCTCTGTCGGCTGTCCATCCAAGCGGCACACGTACCAGCACCGAGCGGTTGCGGTCGCCCCAGCATACGTTGGTGGGTGCCTCCTGATGGGGCACCAGCCGGAAATAGCTTGTGGGATTCGTGTTACCGAATGCCGTTATGGACGGCGCGAGTGTCATGAGCCCGGCAATGAGGCGGCGTGCATCGTCGCTCAGCCGTTTGTCGGCATCAAGCATCATGTTGCGTCCGTTTCGGGTGAGACGCATGTGGATGTGCAGTCCCGAACCGGCTTTCCCGGTGGTGATTTTCGGGGCAAAGGTCACATTGAAATCCATTTTCTGTGCCAGGTTGCGTATCACCCATTTCGCAAGCATAAGCTGGTCGGCGGCATCTTCGGCGTTGACTGGCAGGAACTCTATCTCGTTCTGTTCATAGACCATGCCGTTGATGGTGAAATTGCCCACTTCGGAATGTCCATACTTTATGCGGCCTCCGGTCTGGGCTATGTAATGCATGCACCGGGTGCGGAAATCGTTGAATTTCGCGAACGGAGCCGATTCATGATACCCCCTCTGGTCGGTTGCGGGGAACGTTCCGTTGTCGGGCGAGATCACATAATATTCAAGTTCGCCCATGGCCTCGAATTCCAGGCCGGTGGCCTTTCTGAACTCGGCGCATGCTTTGCGCAGGGTCTGTTCCGGCGATGCCGACATGGGGTTCCCGTC
>DBFWRP010000016.1:0-2980 GCA_048222005.1 Muribaculaceae bacterium
GGGTGGGGGTGAAGAGGGTGCTGGCGGTGTGCTGGAGCGACCGGGGGGTGATGGCCAGATATGGACGCATGAAGTCGTCAGGATTTTCGTGGTGCATTTCGCTCATTGCGAGGGTCTGCGCCACGGTGAGGTAGTTGAGCATGCCGAAGGTGCGGCTCGATTCGAGGCGGTTGATGCAGAGCTGCAGCGTGTGCGCGTCGACAGGCTCGGAGGCAAGCTTTTGGAGCTGTGCGTCGATGGCGCGAAGGGCCTGCTCCTCGGCCTCCCGGCCGTTTTCGCGCAGGTTGGCGTTGATCAGGAACAGTCCAGGTTCGTCGGCGCCCTGAATGGCGGCGTCGATGTCGGTGAATAGGTCGGTGCCCATGAGCAATTCGCGATAAAAGCGGCTTGCCTGCCCGTTGGCAAGCACATCGCTTATAATGTCGGCTTCGAAATATGCCTGTTGGCCGTATGGCGCCATGGGGTAGGCGATGGTGAGCACCGTCTGCGGCACATTGCCGGTGAGCACCCCGCTGCGCGGTGCGTCGGGGAGTGGCTCCACGGGGATGTTGCGCGGCGCAATGGGGCGTGCGGGGATGTCGGCGTACCATTTTTCGACAAGGGGGCGCACGGTCTGTGCGTCCACATTGCCGCAGATGGCCAGCACGGCGTTGTTGGGGGCATAGTGGGAGTAGAACCAACGGCGTTCGTCGTCGGGGGTGACCTGCTCGATGTGGCTGAATTCCTTCCCTATCACCGGGTAACGGTAGGGGTGCACGGTGTAGGCCAGACGGCGCAGGGCATGGTCGCTGTCGCCGTACGGCTGGTTGAGGCACACTTGCTTGAATTCTTCTATAACCACGCTTTTCTGCACCTGCAGCCCCTTTTCGCTGAACGCCAGGCCGCGCATGCGGTCGCTTTCAAGCCACAGGGCGGTCTCGATGTTCACTGCCGGGAGAATGTCGTAGAAGTTGGTGTAGTCGTTCGAGGTCCAGGCGTTGGAGATGCCTCCGGCTGCGGAGAGCGGGGCGTCGAAATCGGGCACGTCGAGGGTGCCGCTGAACATGAGGTGCTCGAACAGATGGGCCATGCCGGTGAGGTGGGACGACTCGTCGCGAGCCCCCACATCATAAAGGGTGTTGACGGCCACCATGGCTGTGGTGGTGTCGTGCACATGGACCACTCTAAGTCCGTTGGCCAGTGTGAAGCGTGTTATTTCCAAAATGTAGTGTGTGCGCCGTGGCGGTGTCTCGGGTGTTTAAAGCACCTTGGTGGAAAGGATGCGGATGTCGGTTACGGGGCGGTCGTTGCCGTCGGTCTGGGCTTTCTCGATTTTGTCGACAACATCCATCCCTTCCACAACTTCGCCGAACACGGTGTACTGGTTGTCGAGATGAGGTGTGCCGCCCACAGTGGTGTAAGCCTCGCGCTGTTCGGGTGTGAGTTTCGCCGGGTTCTCGGCAGCCTTTTTCTCGGTGATGGCCACCAGTTCGTCCTGCAGGGCCTGAAGTCCGGCCTGGTCGCGGTTGCGGCGGAGGGTCATGATCGAGTCGCGGTGCTGCTTGGCCAGTTCGTTGAAAATCTGCTGTTTCTGCATCATGTCGAGCTGACGCTCCATTTGGTTGAGGGTAGAGTCGTTATAGGCTTTTCCGGTGACGATGTAGAACTGCGAGCCCGACGAGCGGCGCTCGGGGTTCACCTGATCACCCTGACGGGCTGCAGCCAGAGCCCCGCGTTTGTGGAAGTGGCGCGGATAGACAATCTCGGCGTCGATGTTGTAGCCGGGTCCGCCGGAGCCGAGCATTTTCCCGGCGGGGGCGTTTTTCGAATCGGGGTCGCCTGTCTGCACCATGAATTCGTTGATTACGCGGTGGAAGAGCACGTTGTCATAGTAGCCTTCGCGTGCGAGTTTGAGGACGTTGTCGCGGTGACGGGGGGTGTCGCCGAAGAGGCGCACTTTGATGTCGCCTTCGGTGGTCTTGATTTCCACAAGGGCGTCGTTGTTTTCAGCTGTTGTCATCTGTGAGGTTTTTGTCGGTTTCTTTCCTGAGGCGGCCGAACGGCGTCCGAGGGAAATGGCACCTGCCACCACAACGGTGGTGAGCAGCAGTGCCGCAAGGATGGAGTTGCGATATTTTTTCATACTGCAAGGTAAACGTCGGGGGAGGATGCTGGGTTCGCCGTTGTCTTAGAGTGCGCCCTGCGGATTCAGACGTTTGTAGATACGGCGGAAATTGTTGTCGCTGGCCGAAAGCTCGGCTGCTTTCTCGGCATAGTCGGCGCCGTAGAACTGCTCCATGAGCGCGCCGATATAGTTGCGTTCGCGATCCTTGTCGATGCCGAGGGCCACAAGCCGTTCGATTGCGGGAGCGAATCCGGCGGAATCGATTGCAAACAGATAGCGGGCTGCGCTGATGAGGAACTGGCCGGTGTGGTCCACGCGGGCAATGTTGCCGATCAGGAAGTCGAGGTCTTCGTCGGTCATGTCGTCGATATGGTTGGCGATGTATTCATAGGTGGTCAGGCCGTCGGTGTCGGCGTCGAGCCGTTTGTGGTCGGTTGATTCTATCATGGTCAAATGATTGGTTGTCATTGATGTTTCCTCGCTGGATGTATGGGCGGCTACCGGCGCTGCCGGTAGTGCCTGAATGTCCAAGCTCCACAAATTTAATAAAAATTTGACAACCGAGTATTAAATTTGAATGACGAATGATGAATTTTGAGTTTCGCCGGTGGGCGGACATGCTTTTTGGGTGGCTGGCAGCAGTTGTCTCAAACCTCTGGTATAATGAATTGTAAATGTGGTTAATGTTTGTGTAAATAATGGAGCCGGGTTTGGAGCTGTGTGCCTAAAGGGCTATCTTTGCCTCTGTTCCCTTACATTTACATTCATGAAACATCTGACGGGTCTCAATCCGTGCCCGCAGTTTGACTATGAAAAACATCCTGCCCTCGAAAATGCTGAGTCTCACCTCTGTTAGCCACTGGTGCCGGCTCTCGG
>DBFWRP010000160.1:0-1300 GCA_048222005.1 Muribaculaceae bacterium
ATCTGCAGCAGATCCTAGGTAAGCAAAGCGCGGCTGACCTCGTAATCAAAAGCCGCATTTTGGAAACTCCGGGCGTTCAGCAAATCGACGAATTTGAGGCGGTGCTTGACCCGAATACCCGGCGCCTGACCATACAAGTCAAGCTCACCACGGATTACGGTCCCGCAAGTATTAACGGAGAAATTACATGATTGATGATCCGGTTTTTTCGGTTACTGAGACAGGTATCTCAGCTCCGTCTTATGAAGAAATTTACGAATACTTAAAGGGCCGCATGCGGGCCATTTTCGGCGATGACATCAATCTGGACGCGGACACTCAGGACGGCCAGATGGTCGGTATTGTGGCGGCGGCCATCTCGGACGTGAACGCGCAGGCGATCGCGGTCTATAACGCATACAACCCAACTACAGCCAAGGGAGTGGCCCTGGATTCTGCGGTCAAGGTCAACGGCATCACGCGCCAGGCCGCATCACACTCTCAGGTTGACCTCCGGATCGTCGGCCAGGCAGGCACCCATATCGTCAACGGCGTGGCCCTGGATGAGGCAGAGAACAAGTGGAATCTGCCCGCTGATGTCGTGGTGCCGCCTGCCGGGGAAATCACGGTAACTGCAATTGCTGCAGAAGAAGGCGATATCCGGGCACCTGCCGGGACGGTCAACCGTATCGGAACGCCGACGCTCGGGTGGCAAACCGTTGAAAATATTCTCGCGGCTGAGCCCGGGGCGCCGGTGCAAACGGACCTCGAGCTTCGAGTGCAGCAGTCGAAATCGACAGCGCTCCCCAGTGTTTCACTCTGGGAAGGCATTATCGGCAGTCTGCTGACCACGGCCGGCGTGCGACGTGTGAGCGGCATTAAAAACGATGGCGATACTCCGACATCGGAAGGCGTCCCCGGGCATTCGATCGCGATGATCGTTGATGGCGGGGAAGTAGCCGATATTGCAAAAACGATTTTTCTAAAAAAGGGCGAAGGCGTCGGAACTTATGGCTCCACGTCATACAACTATCTGGACACTTACGGCTTCCCCAATACGATTAAATTCTCACGGCCTACGATTGTGCCGGCCTATTGCAAGCTCACGATCGCACCCGCTGCGGATTATCTCTCCAGTGCTGAGGACGAAATTAAGGCCCGCATTGTCGCCTATATCAATTCTTTGGACATCGGAGAATCGGTAAACATTGCCCGGGTACTTGCCAGCGCTGTAAAAACAGATGCCGGGGTAGTGGATGAGCGCTTTAGCGTTGAGGCTATAACACTCGGCCGCTCGGCCACGGCACAAACTGCTGACAGT
>DBFWRP010000161.1:0-1743 GCA_048222005.1 Muribaculaceae bacterium
GTTTTCAGTTTGGCGGCAGTGGCGGGATCGAACACACCGTTCTCCTTGAACATCTCGAAAGCGTCGGCATCAAGCACCTCGGCCCACAGATATGTGTAATAGCCTGAAGCATAGCCGTCGTCGCCGAAGATGTGCTTGAAGTAGGGCGAACGGTAGCGGAATGTAAGTTCGGCAGGCATGCCGAGTTTCTGGGCATACGCGTTCTCGAATTCAACGGCATCAAAATCGCCCTCAGGATTGTAGCGGCCCCATGCAAGGTCGAGCAGGGCGGCACCTGACAGTTCGGCGGTCATGAAGCCCATGTTGTGCTTGGCTGCAGCATTGATTTGGGCTACAAGCGAATCGGGGATAAGCTCACCTGTCTTGTAGTGGTGGGCATACTCCTTGAGCAGCTCGGGTTGGAATGCGAAATGCTCGTGGAACTGCGAGGGGAACTCAACAAAATCGCGGTCAACCTTTGTGCCGCTCTGGCTCTTGAGACGTGTGCGCGACAGCATGCCGTGCAGGCCGTGTCCGAACTCGTGGAACATGGTCAGCACCTCATCGATCGACAGCAGTGCGGGTGCATCGGCCGTGGGTTTGGTGAAGTTGCCCACGTTATAAACGATGGGACGCTCAACCGATCCGTCGGCATTGACCCAGGATGTTTTCAGCTCCTCCATCCATGCGCCCTGACGCTTCTCGGGGCGTGTGAAATAGTCGGTCATGAACACGGCCAGATGTTTGCCGTCGGCATCCTTGGCTTCGTACACCTTCACATCAGGATGATATTTGGGGGCATCGGGAAGCTCCTCGAATGTCACGCCGTAAAGTTTGCCTGCCATGGCGAAAATGCCTTTGGCAACGGAATCGACAGCGAAATAAGGACGGATGGCGTTCTCATCCATGGCATATTTCTGCTGACGCACCTTTTCGGCGAAATAATAGTAATCCCAGGGGGCAATCTTGAAATCGTTGCCGGCTGCATCCGAAACGGCCTGCATTTCGGCCACCTCTTCCGCCACCTTGGCCTTGGCGGGATTCCAGATGCTCATGAGCAGGGCCTCGGCAGCCTCGGGTGTCTTGGCCATCACAGCGTCGGTCATATAGGAAGCAAAGTCCTTGTAACCCATGATGCGGGCTTTTTCGGCACGGGCTTTGACGATGTCGGCAATTATGGGGCGGTTGTCCGTGTCGCCGCTCTGGGCGTTGCCGGTGTAGCCTTTCCACATCTTCTCGCGCAGGTCGCGGTTGTCGGCATACTGCAGCACGGGCAGGCGGCTGGGCGCATGGAGGGTGAACACCCATTTCCCTTCTTTCCCGCGTGCCTTGGCCTCTGCTGCGGCGTTTTCAACGATGTTGGCAGGGATTCCAGCGAGGTCTGCCTCGTTGTCAACCACAATCTCAAAAGCGTTGTTGGCCGCCAGCAGGTTCTTGTTGAACTTGATGTAGAGGTTCGACAGACGGCTGTTCACCTCCTTGAGGGCTTTCTTGTTGTCGTCGTCGAGCAGGGCGCCGTTGCGCACAAAGTCCTTGTAGGTCTGCTCGAGGGCGCGTATCTCGTCGTGAGCCAGCCCGAGCGAGTCCTTGCGGTCATAGAGATACTTCACGCGGTCGAACAGGCCGGCGTTCATCATCATCTCGTCCGAGAAAGTGCTGTAGCGCGGCAGCAGTTTCTCCGACACCTCCTGCAGTTCTGCAGTGGAATTAGCTTCGGTGAGCGACATGAGCACCGACATTACGCGTTCAAGCGTGGGCGACACA
>DBFWRP010000162.1:0-2208 GCA_048222005.1 Muribaculaceae bacterium
ATCGAAATCCGCGAAAACGACTCGATCTTCATCTTTGTGGAGGCCACACTTCCTGAAAACGGACGCAACATTCCGGTGGATGTGGTGGCACACATCGAATTCCAGACCAACGGCGTGACACAGCGCCTCCCCGTAAAGGCCTGGGGACGCGACTGCATACGTATTGACAAGGAGACCCTTTTCGACACCGACGCCACCCTGTCGGCCGACAAGCCATATCTTGTGGCCGGTTCAATCACCGTGGGCGAAGGCGCCACCCTCACCATCGCCGAGGGGGCGGAACTTTATTTCCACGACGACGCCTACATGGAAATCCACGGCTCGCTGCAGGTGGAAGGATCGGCCGAAAAACCGGTGACAATGACAGGCGACCGCTTCGGCTTCGTGGCAGCCACAATCCCCTACGAACTCATGTCGGGACAATGGCGCGGCATCAGATTCGCACCCGAATCAACCGGCAATCTTATCAGTCACGCTTCCATCCGCAATTCGGCCGAAGGGATTGTGCTCGACCATGTGCCATACACCGACGAGCTCCCCTCGCTCACCCTGATCAACACACAGGTGCGCAACACCCAGAACTATGTGCTTCACGCCATCCACAGCAGTGTGGTGGCCGCCGGATGCGAATTTACCGATGCCTCCAGCGGCGTGGTGCGCCTTGAGGGGGGTACGCACAATTTCAACCACTGCACGTTTGCCAACTACTATCTGTTCACGGCTCTCGGAGGCCCTGCGGTGCAGTTCACTCACCTCAGTGAATCGCTGGACCCCGCCGAAGAGGAGGATGCATCACAGCCCTATCTTTGGGCCATGTTATCCAACTGCATCATCTACGGCAACGGCTCGGAGCTGAGCCACGGCGACCTTGACAATACGTCGGTGACACTGCAGCGCTGCCTGCTGAAATCGTCGGGAAGCAACGACGAACATTTCATCGACTGCCTCTGGGACACCGACCCGGCATATTACACCGTGCGCGAGCAATATCTGTTCGACTATCGCCTGCGCCCGGAATCGCCTGCGGCGGCCGCCGCCGACCCGGCATGGATGTCGCCTCTGACACCGTCCGACCGTTTCGGCACACCGCGCGACCCCGCGGCACTCTCGCTCGGAGCCTACCAGTTTGTTCAACCTGACCAACAGCAACCCTGACACATGAAGATATTCCTTTCGGCCGGCGAAGCCTCCGGCGACCTCCATGCCGGTGCCCTTATCGGCCAGCTCAGAAAACTCCAGCCTGACACGGAATTCGCCTTTCTCGGCGGCGACATGATGGCCGAGGCCGCCGGTTGCGCCCCGATTATCCACTACAAGGATATGGCCTACATGGGCTACACTCAGGTAATCAAGAATCTGGGAAAGATTTTCCATAACATGAAGGCGGCCAAAAAGGCCATAGCCGAATTCCGGCCCGACGCGCTTGTGCTTGTGGACTATCCCGGCTTCAACCTCAAGCTCGCGGCCTTCGCACATGGTCTCGGCATCCCTGTGTACTATTATATCTCGCCAAAAGTGTGGGCATGGAAGGAATGGCGCGTGAAGGATATAAAGAAATACTGCACGAAGGTGCTCTCCATCCTGCCGTTCGAGGTGGAGTTTTTCCGTCGTCACGGCATGGAGGTGGAATATGTCGGCAATCCGTCGGTCGAGGAGGTTGACCGCAAGGAGGCTGAATTGCAGCCATTGGCAGGGTTTGTGGAACAGTGGCGCCTCCCTGCCGACCGGCCTCTGCTGGCCCTCGTGCCCGGCAGCCGCCGCAGCGAGATCACCAAGAACCTCCCCATCATGGAGGAGGTGGCGCGCCGCTTTCCGCAGTTCCAGCCGGTGGTGGCCGGAGCGCCTGCCATCGAACGCAGCTTCTACCGCGATTTCACCACACTCCCATTGGTGGATGACGCCACGTTTGAACTTGTGCGCAACGCCTCGTGCGCGCTGGTCACCTCAGGTACCGCCACACTTGAAACCGCCCTGCTCGGCACCCCCCAGGTAGTGTGTTACCGTGGCAACGGCACAAAACTGACTTACAACATAATGCGGCGCCTGCTGAAGATTCCGTTCGTATCGCTCCCCAACCTGATCGCCGACAGCGCCATTGTGCCCGAGATGCTGCTCTACCGCTGCACCCCCGACACCGTTGCGGCAGAACTTGAGAAAATTCTGCCCGGCACACCCGGCCGCGACGAGATGCTCCGCGGCTACGCCCGC
>DBFWRP010000163.1:0-1936 GCA_048222005.1 Muribaculaceae bacterium
ATATCCCTTACCCGCACGTCATTGCACTTGTTAAGCGAAAATCCCCAGCTGGCCGACGCACGCAGATTCACCCCCTCCACAAGCAGAGTGTCCACCCCCTCGAAATCCAGCAGTTTCGGCCGCAGAGACGGCCGCATGCGCCGCGTATTGTAATGCGGGTCAATCCGTTTGCCTGTATGATGCAGACTGTCTATGGCCAGCGCCACATCAAGCCCGCGGCCATCGATGGTCCCCTCGCCTGTTATGGCTACTCCGTGGCAATCGCGGGCCACGATCAAAGCGAACTGAGGTTTGGAACATTTATCGGCCACGCCGCCGGCATCGTTGCCCGTCTCGTTGTCATAACCGTCATAGTCGTATGGATTTATACTTCCGAGCACAGTTGCCCCGCGCTCCAGATGCAGCCTCACGCCGCTTTTAAGCCGCAAAGTGCCGGTGCAGTACACCCCGGCATCCAACCGCACCACTCCCCCTCCCGGCAGTGACGCCACCGAATCAATGGCCTGCTGCAGACTGTGGGTAATCAGCACATCGGCTCCCATAGGCTCTACTGCAGAAACAACCAGTCCGGAAAGAACGAAGGCAAGGAACAAAAGGAAACGCATGGTCGGTAAAATCTTTTTATAGACAATGTTTTTAGATGTCGCACACATCATGCGCCTACAGGGTTACACCTGTTTTGAAAATGGCTATCTCCTTGTCGCCGTTAAGCTCATTGCACACCTGTGCGCCCGATGCCGTGGCCAGCAGCTTTGCAGTCAGGCGGTCAAGTGCCTCCCGCATGCTCTCCTCCTCCACGATGCTCCCGGCATTGAAGTCGATCCAGCTCTTTTTACGCGAGGCAAGCGCCGTGTTTGTGGCTATTTTCATCGTGGGCACAAACGTGCCGAAAGGCGTACCGCGCCCAGTGGTGAACAGCACTATCTGACAACCCGACAAAGCCAATGCAGTGGAGGCCACGAGGTCGTTGCCGGGGGCTTTGAGCAGATTCAGCCCGTGGCGCTTCACAGGCTCGGCATAGCCGAGCACATCCACCACCACGCCGCTTCCACCCTTCTGCACACATCCGAGCGATTTCTCCTCAAGCGTGGTGATGCCACCAGCCTTGTTGCCCGGCGAGGGATTCTCATAAATGGGTTGTCCGTTCCTGCGGAAATAATCCTTGAAACCATTGATAAGTCCCAACGCCGATTCAAAAACCTCGCGTGAACATGCCCGGTTCATAAGCATCGCCTCAGCTCCGAACATTTCCGGCACTTCGGTGAGCACCGTCGTGGCACCCCAGCCCAACAGACGGTCGGACAGCAACCCCACAAGCGGATTGGCCGTAATGCCCGACAGCCCGTCGGAACCGCCGCATTTCAGCCCGACCTTCAGTTTCGACACCGGCAGCGGTTCACGGTAATCAGATGCCATGCGTGCCACCAGCTCCTTGCCGAGTTTCACGCCCTCGGCAATCTCGTCGTCCACCTGCTGCGACACAAGGAAGCGCACGCGGCTCCTGTCGAACGCCCCCATGCACTCCTTCAGCGCATCGATCTGATTGTTCTCGCAGCCAAGGCCCACAATCAGCACTCCTCCCGCATTGGGATGCACAGCCATGGCCGCCAGCGCACGCCGGGTGTTGGCATGGTCGTCGCCGAGCTGCGAACATCCGTAATTGTGAGTGAAGGCACGGATATCGTCAACTCCGGGGGCATTGCCGCACTCATTGCGCAGCCGGTTGGCAATGGCATTCGCCACCCCGTTCACACAGCCCACCGTAGGGATTATCCACAGTTCGTTGCGGATTCCCATATCACCGTTTCGGCGCGGATATCCCTCGACCGTAGGCTCATTGCAGGACACGTCAGGAGCTTCAGCCACAGCTTTTACAGGCTGATATTTGTATTCAAGATTATCGCCGAGCGAAGTGGCAAGGTTGTGCGAATGCACC
>DBFWRP010000164.1:0-1772 GCA_048222005.1 Muribaculaceae bacterium
GATTGTGGCGGTTGGCAATATGTACAGCTCCTCGAAGTCGTGGTCTGCGAGGTTGACATATTGTGTTATGTCACGGTGGTACCATCTGCCTCTCGCGCCTGCGCTGATGCCGAACGCGGAGGAGAAGTTATATTCAAAGGCAGCCAGCAGGTCAAACTGGTATTGCTGCTGACACAGGTCGTCGATTGTTGACAATGGCCCGGTCAGACCGCCGTCCTGGCTTTGCTCAAGCCGGTTGGTGACCTTGTCATAAAACGTGTCGAACCCCACCTCCATGGAGGCCTTTTGATTGAACCGTTTGTTCCAGCTTCCTTTCAATTGTATCGAATTGCCGTCGTTGGTGCTTTTCCTGCCTTGCATCACATCAGCCGGGAGATAGGTGTTTTTATCCCTGAATCTTAGCCCGGAGTATATGGCAGATACCTTTAGTCTGCTACCGAGCGTGTCGAGCGTATGGTAATAATTCAGACGACCGGTGGTATGTGTGGGAATAAATGATCCTCTGGTCTTCTCGATGATGTCTGAGTTCTCTCCAATGGGAGAGATGCTGATGGCGTTTTTTGTGTCGGTGTCCGTGCGGTCGAGGAGGGTGTGCACATACAGCCCCAATGAGTTGTTATGTTTCAGATCAAGGCTCGCGCCTATCGATGGTGTTAAACTGTATGAAGATGTCTCCGTATGATGTGAGGAACGCTTCACCCAGGAGTAAGGGGTTTCATCTTCGGATGGTGATGACGGGGTGGCAAACAGGCCATACTCTGTCTCCCTGTCCGTAATGTATTTATTTTCCAAGACCGAAACATTAGTGGAAAATTGCCAGCGGCCACGTTCGATACCCAACCATCCGCTTTCGCGGCAATGAAAGTCTCCCGAAAATGACGATTGTGCCTGAATGTCGGCCGATCCCATAATGTACTCTGCCGGTTTCATCACGATGTTTATTATCGAGCCTTCCTCCTGATCGCTTATTGATGGTTGAAGCCAAACCTCCACCTTTTTTATCCTGCCCGGTTATGATGATTCAAGCAGCTGCATGATGGCGGTTTGAGACATGATTGACTCCTTGCCGTTTATGAACACCGTGCAACGTTCCTTGCCGATGATTGTTATGTCACTGCCGCTCACTCTCAATAACGGCACATGCTCCATCAGTTCCATGGCATTGTTGACATCCTTGACCAGGTCTCCCGGGAGAAATGAAAATCTGCCTGGCGACACGCTTAATTTCGGGGGTGTCACGACGACCTCCGAAAGTGACACGCCGGTGTGGGGCAACGTTATTGTCAGGCTGTCATTGTTATCGCAAAGAATGAAACACTTCTCATAGCCGATCGCATCCGCGCTGACAATCAGCGTGTCGGACTCTTCGGGAGTCGCCAAAGAAAATTTCCCCGATTGGTCTGTGACCGTGCCGGAGATGTAGGTGCTGTCAGGGAAATGCAACGCGACCACGGCGGCCCCCTCCACAGCTACACCATTGTCATCGACCACGACTCCCCCGATTCCGGCATATGCCATAACGTAGGAAAGCAGGACGGTGAGAGATAAAAGAGACATATGTTTACGAGATGAAAAGATTGCCATAACGTGCGGATTGAAGTTTATTTATTTGGCTTGTGGCTTTGGGGACACTATTCAGCACCCAGGAGGCTTGACGGTCTTAGGAGCATTGGGATGCACCACGGGGCAGTTTTCATAAGCTGGTGCAGTTTGTTGGTTGTTTGTGAAAGATGTCTGATTGTCGGCATTGACGATTACACGATGCCTTTATC
>DBFWRP010000165.1:0-1050 GCA_048222005.1 Muribaculaceae bacterium
TATCACCCCACTGTCAGGCAACAGCGCCCTATTTCCGATAATGTCACGGTCGTTTCTTAATGTCAATAATGTCAAAAAGACCCCTGAAAGTTTCGATTTCTCGTCACTTTCAGGGGTCTTTCAAATTATTCTCAAATGTTAAACCGCGAAGGCTCGTTGAATTATAATTCAGACCGTTTTTTCGTGGCTTAATGTCAAACTAATGTCACGGCGCATTTTTTCTTTCGATTATACTCGTAGCATCGTTAAAAGTTTGCGTCATTCCATTATTCGAGCTCGATCGTTGCAGGCGGCTTACCGGTGCAATCGTAGAACACGCGGTTGACGTGCTTGACTTCGTTGACGATGCGGCTGGTGACAGTGCCCAGAACATCCCACGGCATATCGTAGCTTTCTGCGGTCATGAAATCAGTAGTGGTCACAGCGCGCAGCGCAACGGCGTAATCGTAGGTGCGCTCGTCGCCCATAACGCCAACGCTGTGCATATTGGTCAGCGCAGCGTAATACTGGCTGATCTCCTTATCCAGACCGGCCTTGGCGATTTCTTCGCGCCAGATGGCGTCAGCGTCCTGCACAATGGTGACCTTCTCGGGGGTCACCTCGCCGATGATGCGGATGCCCAGACCGGGGCCGGGGAACGGCTGACGGCTGACCAGATACTCGGGCAGACCCAGCTCGCGACCGGCCTGACGGACTTCGTCCTTGAACAGGTTGCGCAGAGGCTCCACCAGTTCCTTGAAGTCCACGGTATCGGGCAGGCCGCCCACGTTGTGGTGACTCTTGATGACGGTGGACTCGCCGCCCAGACCGCTCTCCACCACGTCGGGGTAGATGGTGCCCTGTGCAAGGAAGTCCACCTTGCCGATCTTCTTGGCCTCTTCCTCGAACACGCGGATGAACTCTTCGCCGATGATCTTGCGCTTGCGCTCCGGCTCGGTGACGCCCTTCAGCTTGCTGAAGTAGCGGTCGCGGGCATCCACACAGATGAAGTTGATGTCGAAGTCATTGGCATTGCCCGGGCCAAAGACAGAGCAGACCTCTTCCTTTTCG
>DBFWRP010000166.1:0-2439 GCA_048222005.1 Muribaculaceae bacterium
CATCTGGAACGTCCTCTCACAAAAATGGGTGGACACCGACGGTCAACACTCCGGGTCCTGAAGCAGTTCCCTGTCAACCATGATTTTTTATTTTTTACATTCTAATTTTAAAATTGATATGAAGCCTTATTATTCTCTTTCAGACTTCCCCGACCGCAAAAGCGCGGGAAAGAATTTTGTTGCCGTATGCCCCAAATGCGGAACACCCCATCTGTCCATCTCCAAAGCAAAAGGTGTGTACCACTGCTTCTACGCAGGATGTAACTTCAACGGCATACTGACCGACTTCTGCAAGGCAGACCGCCCCATGTTCCCGCAATATGCCGCGGGAGCTGCCGGATATGCCCCGACCCGCAGCGGCAACAGATACAAGACCGCCCGAAACGACGCTCAAAGCACGTTGGGCGAAGTGCCCATGCTGCCCTCGGACTACAAGCCCCTGACCGCCGAAGTGATGCAGAAAATCAAACCCCTCACCGACTCGCCCGACTGTACCGACCCCGACCAGCTCGCCGCGCGCCGCTACCTCCTGGACCAGGGCATCTCCCTCGCCACTGCCATCACAGCCCGGATAGGCTGCCTGCGCCATTATTGCATCACCAAGGACAGCGAGAACAAAAGCGAACAGGCATCCAACGTGTTCCCCTGCATCGCCTACGTGAACTATGTGGACGGACACCCCGTCAACGCCAAGTACCGCTCATGCAGTCCATCGCCCTCGGCCAGGCAGGAAGAGGGAAAACCCACCGTCTACAGCAAGTTCTGGGGACAGGACTCACCCACCACGCCTTGCGCCCCTTACAACATCGACTGCCTCAATCCGCTGCTCGTGGAGGAAGAAACCATTCCGCGGGTCATCGTGGTGGAAGGCGAAAAAGACACGCTGGTGCTGGCAGAAGCCGGCTACCGATATGTCATCAGCGTACCGTCGGGAGCCGCAAGCGACTTGGGCAAATCCTTCGAAGCGTTTCTCCCATGGCTGGAACAGGTGGACCACATCGTGGTCTGCGGCGATACCGACCTGCCCGGCCGCACACTCACCAAGCGGCTGTCGGACTACTTCAACGCCCGCTGCCTCTTCGTCACCCTGCCCGGCGGATGCAAGGACATAGGCGACGTGATGCTGCAATACGGCATCGAAGTGGTGCGCAGTGTCATCGACGGAGCAAGCGTACGCCACACCACCGATATCATCACCGTGGCGGAGCGAAGGGATGAAGTCATCCGTGTGCTCCACGGCGAATACGACCACGGTTACAGCGTGGGCTACGGCCCGCTGACCGACCGCATCTTCCATCCCACCGACATCGGCGGGCTCATCATCGTAACCGGCATGCCCAACAGCGGCAAGACCGATTTTCTGAACGACCTGACCTGCCGCATCATGCAGCAGACCGACCGGTTTGTATGCTATCTTTCCTTTGAGGTTCCCGACAAGAACAAGCACATCGCCCGGCTGGTGAGCCTGATGCTGGGCAAAGCCAACACCACCGCCTATACCGACGGACAACTGACGCCCTATCTTGACTTTCTGGATACCCACATGATTCATCTGGATATGCACGAAGTACCGCCCACGCCCGAAAACATCCTGAACCGTGCCGACCGGGTGCGCCGCACACATCCGTTGAAATATCTGGTGGTAGACCCCTATCTTTTCATCGAAACACAAAGCGGCAACGGCGAAACCGAAACGCAGAGCATCAAGGCAATGCTCACCAAGTTTCAGACATGGGGACGTGTAAACCACATCTGGGTGGTCATCGTGGCGCATCCGCGCGGACTGAAGACCGTGAACGGCCGGAACGAACTGGAAGCCATCAATATGTACACCATATCGGGCAGTGCGAACTGGGCAAACCTGGCAGATTTCATCCTCACCGTCTCGCGTATATCGGAGCCCGACCGCGCCTTTACGCGCATAGACATGCTGAAGGTACGCGACCAGGAGCTTTGCCGCACAGGAACCGTGTATTACACCCGCCGTCCCTGCGGACGCTATGAAGAGCACGAAAGCGAAGAGGAATGCCGCGCGGAATAAAGACCGTCCACACGAACGTATGCATCGCCTCATGCGAACGTATGTGTGGGGCTGCGCATATATATGTGTGAGGCTGCACGTATATACGTGTAAGCTCATGCATACGTCCGCGTTTCCAACATACGGGAAGCCGACATGCGGACAGACACCGGGTCTGTCCCTACGGCCTTCCCAAATACCGGAAAATCAGCTCCACCTGTACCGAATTGAACATCCGCTGCCGGTCGGTATAACCCGAATCCGCCAAAGCACGGTAAAGCACCTTGTGGTGATGCACCCATGACGACAGACGGTTAAGTGCAGCCACCGGAGTGATATCGGGAGCGTATGCCACCGCCAAGTCTCGTTTGTAGTAAGGTTTCACCGGCCATCCTTCCCTCTCGTCTTCTCTCTGATTC
>DBFWRP010000167.1:0-1255 GCA_048222005.1 Muribaculaceae bacterium
CAAGGCCGAACGCCGTTCGATCGATGCCGTGCTGGCTGATCCGGAGACCAATCGAGACTATTTCGATATTGTTACGGGCAAGAAAGACTACATCGGCGAGGCGCTGATGCTGCGCGCCAATCATCGTGTGTACCGCTCGCGAGGCATACAGTCGAAGGGTGAGTATCGTATGATGCTGGGCGGTGGCTATCTCACCGCGGAGCTGGGCGTGCGCTATCATGCCGACAGTGAGGACCGATTCCAGCAAGACGATGCTTATGCGATACAAGGCGGGCGTATGAGTCTTTTCTTGGCGGGACAGCCGGGCGACAATGCCAACCGCATTACCACGGCTCATGCCTGGTCGGGCTATTGGCTGGGAAAATGGTCGAAAGGCATTCTCACGCTCACAGTCGGTATGCGCTATGAGGATGTGGAACTGCTGAATCGCAATTATACCAAGGCCGATCCGCGTCGTACGGGCAAGGTGCGCATTGAGACACCCAACCACGCACATGCTTTGTTGCCGGGATTAGGATTCAATGTGAAGATACTGCCTGTCCTTTCGGCTTTCGGAGGAATTCACAAGGGGTTCGCACCGCCCAGCGCCGTGCTCAACCAAAAACCTGAAAGCAGTGTGAATGTGGAAGCCGGACTGCGCCTGACGACGCAAAAGATGAAGTTCGAGGCCATCGTCTTTAACAATAACTATTCCAATATGCTGGGAAGCGACTTGGCCGCACAGGGCGGACAAGGCACGCTCGACCAGTTCAATGTAGGTAAGGCTACGGTAAACGGCTTGGAACTAATGTTCCATTACCTGCCGCTACCCAGGCATTTCGCCGTCCAGCTGCCCATTCAGCTTTCCTACACATACACCAATACCGAGATGAAGAAAGATTTCATAAGTTCGGCTTGGGGAAATGTGGTTTATGGCGACGAGATACCTTATATATATAAGCACGCTTTCAATGCTCAGATAGGCATCGAGCATAAATGGGTGGAAGCAAACTTCGGAGCACGCTATAATGGTGATATGCGCACCACGCCGGGACATGGAAAGATTGCCGAGCGTGAGAAGATTCCCGCCCATCTGATTTTGGACGCTTCGCTAAAAGGGCATATCAATAAGAATATCACCATCACACTGAATGCCATCAACTTGGCCAATAAGAAATATTTGGTATCACGCCATCCCGCCGGATTGAGGGCCGGCCATCCTTTTGGCATCTACGGGGGCGTCCAGCTGCATCTGTAAAGCAAAGGCAGATTATAG
>DBFWRP010000168.1:0-7363 GCA_048222005.1 Muribaculaceae bacterium
CTCACCCCTATCATAATGACGGCCTTGACTTCGGCGCTCGCCCTGATCCCTATCGCATTGCGCAGCGGGGTTCCGGGCAACGAAATACAGAGCCCGCTGGCCGTGGTCATTCTGGGTGGTCTTGTGTCGTCAACATCGCTCAACATATTTGTGGTGCCGGTGCTGTATCGCTATATCTGTACACGCGGCAAAAAAAATTGACAGAAGTTTGATTTAACAGAACAAAAGATGAAATATACCCTAAAAGTCCTGTCAGGACTCCTTGCCGTGATTTCAACGCCTGTTGCCCTGGCAGATAATTTCTCGCAGCTTTCCCAGGCCATTCTGCAAAATAATGCGGAAATAAAGGCCGAAGTGCAGCGTGGCAGAGCTGATGTGGAAGCCGGCAGGGCTGAGAATGCACTCGCTCAGCCGGAGGTGGAGTTCGAGCATATGTGGAATGCCGGTGAAGGTGATAACCGCTGGAGTGTAGGAGTCAGCCAAAGCTTTGATTGGCCGGGACTGTATGGCGCGCGTCGAGCGTTGGCGGCCGACCGTGAAGCGCTCGCGACACTGAACAGGCAGGCGTTGGAACTGTCGACAAGAGAAGAAGTAGATGCGGCTCTTATTAATTATATAGCAGCCACAAAGCGTGTGGAGATGCTCCGAGAGGTGTCCGGACTTTTGCAGAGGCTTGAGACCTCTGTCCGAAACGCGTTTGACCACGGTGAATTGACAATTCTCGATGTTAACAAGGCCGTAATAGAATCCGCAAATACAACGGCAAGATTGCTCGAAGCGGAAAGCCGGCAGGCCGACGCTTTGGCGAGTCTGTGCGCGCTTGGCCTTGATGATTCGGACGCTGCGCTGATGACCCGATTGGAAACGCTTGAATTTCCGGTTTCTGCAACGCGTCCTGATGAAGATTATTACAGGGCGCTTGAGCGGCATCCGGCGATTTTGAAATCGGAGGCAGAGATAAGAACCGCACGACTGGAAGAACAATTATCGGCAAAAACGAGATTGCCAGGATTTTCACTGGGCTACAGGCATGCGTTTGAGGATGGTAAACATTTCAATGGCCTGTCCGTAGGGCTGGAACTCCCGGTGTGGAGCCGCCGGCATTCGGTTGAGGCATCTAAAGCCAACACGCTTGCAGCTTCGTTCAGCAAGATTTCAACCGAGACAGCCCTGCGTGCGGAACTGAGCAGGAAACTGGCTCAGTCGGTTTTGTTGCGTGAGCAGATTGCCGCACTCGCACCGGCAGTGGATGGCACCAACAATATGTTGTTGCTTGAAAAGGCTTACAACGGGGGCCAGATGTCCCTGCTGGATTATCTCAGGGAATGTGCTTATTTCCTTGACGCACGCATGCAGCTCCTGGATCTGCAGAGCGAGTATGCCTCGGTCACGGCAGCCCTCAATGCTGTCCTGGCGGGTGCTGATACCCTTCAATGATTTGAATCAATCTTCGGATTTATTTGTAACTTTGCGGTTCGGTTGAACAATAGAATAGTCAAGTTACAAATGGGTAGAAACAAACATCTTATGTGGCAGCTCTTTACGGTTTTTGCGCGTATAGGGGCTTTTACATTCGGCGGTGGATGGGCGATGATTTCCATAATAGAAAGGGAGATTGTAACCAACCGCGGTTGGCTTAGCCGGGAAGAATTTCTTGATCTTCTTGCAGTCGCGCAGGCTTTGCCGGGGATTTTGGCTGTTAACATTGCCGCTTCGCTTGGCGACCGCCTCGGTGGCCGACGAGGATCTGTCGCAGCTGCATTGGGTGCCATTATGCCGAGTTTCTGTATCATTCTGTGTATCGCTATCTTTCTTACCCCCGACATAATAGAGAACAATCACGTGGTGTCCTCCGTGTTCAAGGGGATACGTCCCGCTGTGGTGGCGCTGATTGTGGCGCCTGTGCTCACAACTGCGAAAAGTGCGCGCATAGGATGGAAGACTGTGTGGATTCCTGTTGTGGTGGCATTGCTGATATGGTCAAGGATTCCGTGGGTTTCCAATCCCATCCTGTACATTGTCATCGGTGGCGTGGCCGGTTATATTTGGTTGGTGCGCCAGGAGAAAAAGCTGTCCGTAAAACAGATTGATAAAGAGGAAAAGGAGGACGGCGTATGATTTACCTTCGTTTGTTATGGAGCTACCTTAAAATCGGTCTGTTCGGTTTCGGTGGCGGATATGCCATGTTGTCGCTTATAGAGCGTGAGATTGTTGGGCCTGGATGGATTACTCCGAAAATGTTTACCGACATTGTGGCCATTTCCCAGATGACGCCGGGCCCGATAGGTATAAACTCGGCCACTTACATAGGCTATGCCGCACCGGGCCAGGCTGGATTCACCGGTGTCTGGTGGGGAATACTTGGTTCCTTGATGTGTACGGTCGTGGTGGTGGTGCCGTCGTTCCTGCTTGTTCTCTATATGAGCCATTTCATATCACGACACAAGGAGAGTGTGGCTATCCGAGGAATATTCAGAGGTCTCCGACCGGTATTGGTAGGCCTGATAGCATCGGCAGCATTATTGCTCATGAACAACGAGAATTTCGGATATGAGCAGTCAGAGATTTTCATTTCCATATTGATTGCTGTGGTGTCGCTCGGTCTGGTGCTCTTTACAAAAATTCATCCGATATTGATTATAGTTCTGGCCGGAGTGGCTGGAGCTGTTTTATATTTTTGATTTATAGAATTATATGGATTATCAGGAAGCGGTCGAGTGGCTTTATAGCCAGACGCCGCAGTTTCAACAGATAGGTGCGGCCGCCTATAAGCCCGGCCTCGATACTGTCAGGACTCTTGCCGGAGCATTCGGCAATCCGCAAAACTCATATAGAATAGTTCATGTGGCCGGGACAAATGGCAAAGGTTCCACATGCCATACGCTTGCCGCCATTCTGCATGCCGCCGGACTGAAGGTGGGGCTTTACACGTCGCCGCATCTGGTCGATTTCCGCGAGCGTATACGCGTTGATGGGGAAATGATTCCGCGAGAGGAAGTGGCATCGTTTGTCGGACAATATCTGAACCTGAATCTGGCGGTCAGTGTTGAGCCCTCCTTTTTTGAACTGACCACGGTGATGGCTTTTGAGTGGTTTGCCCGGTGCGGGGTGGATGTAGCCGTCGTTGAGGTCGGCCTCGGCGGACGTCTTGATTCTACCAATATTGTCAATGCTGAAATCGGGGTTATCACCAATGTGTCGTTCGACCATTGTGCGCAGCTCGGTCACACTTTGCGGCAGATAGCGCATGAAAAGAGTGGAATAATGCGTCCGGGCGTGCCGTTGATATGCGGTGAGACTGACGCTGAGGTGCAAGGCTATTTTGAGGCAGAGGCTCTGGAGCATGGTGCCGATCTGATTATGGCGCAAAACGACAATCTGGGAGTCGGATTTGTTGATAGCGAAAATGGATTGGCTCCGATGCGTATCACCGGGACACCATTCGGCAATCTGGATTTCCAGCTTACCGGAATCTGTCAGCATCAGAATGCATTGACAATACTTTCCGCCGTAAAGCAGCTTAATGTCATGGGATGGGCAATTCCTGACGAAGCAGTAAAGGCCGGTATGGCCAATGTGGCTGATGCCACAGGTCTGAACGGCCGATGGATGGTGCTTGGACAGCTGCCTTTGACAGTGTGTGACACCGGCCATAATGAAGGGGGATGGAGGCTGTTGTCGGAGCAGCTTGCCGCTTTGCCTCGCCCGCTGACAGTTGTGCTCGGATTCGTTAATGACAAGGACATCGATACCATTCTGCATCTGCTTCCGGCCGATGCACGGTATGTGTTTACCAATGCATCGATTCCACGCGCCCTTCCTGCAGCTGCACTTGCTGCCAAGGCAAAAGATGCGGGGCTGGATGGGCTGATTGTCAGCGGTGTAAGAGATGCTTATGAAACCGCACTTGCACATACGCCGTCGTCGGGCTCGGTTTTTGTGGGCGGAAGCACATTCGTTGTTGCTGATTTGCTCAAAGTTTTGTAAATTTGTTGTTTAATCACCGGCTTTGCGCGAATTTCACTTTTCGCCGCTGCCGGGATTGCATTGGAAACGATTTGTCATTTGATCTCATAGATGAAGAATATTCGAAATTTCTGTATAATAGCCCATATAGATCATGGAAAAAGCACTCTGGCCGACCGTCTGCTGGAGTACACCAATACTGTTGAGGGAAAGGATCTGCAAGAACAGGTGCTCGATGACATGGATCTGGAGCGTGAACGTGGTATAACAATCAAAAGCCACGCAATCCAGATGAGTTACGCACTCGACGGCACCGATTATGTGCTCAATCTGATTGATACTCCGGGACACGTGGATTTCTCGTACGAGGTGTCCAGATCGATTGCGGCTTGTGAGGGTGCGCTCCTTATTGTTGATGCGACACAAGGCATCCAGGCGCAGACAATTTCCAATCTTTATATGGCAATTGACTCAGACCTGGAAATAATTCCGGTAATAAATAAGGTTGACCTTGAAAGCGCCAATCCGGATGAGGTGGAAGACCAGATTGTCGACCTCCTTGGTTGCCGGCGTGATGAGATTATACGGGCCAGCGGAAAAACAGGAATCGGAATTCCTGAGATTCTGCGTGCTATCGTAGAGCGTGTTCCAGCGCCCAAGGGAGATCCTGACGCACCTCTGCAGGCATTGATTTTTGATTCTGTGTTCAATCCGTTCAGAGGCATCATTGCGTATTTTAAGATTGTGAACGGAACCATCCGCAAGGATGACTATGTGAAATTCGTTGCCACCGGCAAGGAATATCATGCCGACGAAATCGGCGTGCTGAAACTCGACCTGTCGCCTCGTCAGGAGCTATCGGCCGGCAACGTGGGATATATCATTTCCGGTATCAAGACCTCCAAGGAGGTGAAAGTGGGTGATACCATCACTCATGTCAACCGTCCGGCGCCTGCCATCTCCGGTTTCGAGGAGGTGAAGCCCATGGTGTTTGCCGGAGTATATCCTATCGAGGCGGAAGATTTTGAAAATCTCCGCAGTTCATTGGAAAAGCTGCAGCTCAATGATGCCTCGCTCACATTCCAGCCGGAATCGTCGATGGCTCTCGGGTTCGGATTCCGATGCGGATTCCTCGGATTGCTCCATATGGAGATCATTCAGGAACGACTCAGCCGTGAGTTCGGCATGGAGGTTATCACTACAGTGCCCAACGTGTCGTATCTCGTTCATGACAAGAAGGGGAACGTGACGGAGGTACACAACCCGTCGGGGCTTCCTGACATAACGCTCATCGACCATATCGATGAGCCGTACATACGTTCTCAAATCATCACCACTACCGATTTTATCGGGCCAATAATGACTTTGTGCCTTGGCAAACGTGGGGAGCTGCAGAAACAGGAATTCATTTCCGGAAACCGCGTGGAACTTACGTTCGATATTCCCTTGGGTGAAATCGTGATTGATTTTTACGACAAGCTCAAGTCAATTTCCAAGGGGTATGCGTCATTTGATTACCATCTGCATGATTACCGTCCTTCCCGGTTGGTGAAGCTTGATGTGCTGCTGAATGGCGAAAGTGTGGATGCGTTGTCAACCCTGACTCATGCCGACAACGCCGTGGCGTTCGGACGAAAAATGTGCGAGAAACTCAAGGAGCTGATTCCAAGGCATCAGTTCGATATAGCCATACAGGCGGCCATCGGTGCTAAAATTATAGCCCGCGAAACCATCAAGGCTGTCCGTAAGGATGTGACTGCCAAATGTTATGGCGGCGACGTGAGCCGAAAACGCAAACTGCTTGAAAAGCAGAAGGCCGGTAAGAAGCGAATGAAACAGATTGGATCGGTTCAGGTTCCCCAGAAGGCGTTCCTCGCAGTGTTAAAGCTTGATTGATGCAGCCAGTGATTCAGGTTTCATATAAAACCGCGATGAAGCAGGGCTGCCGTTGGGTTACAATATTGGCAGTGCTGTTTGCCTCCATCTTTTTGGGCGGATGGAAAGGTTATGCGCAAATCAATGCCGAACAGATGTTGCGTGTGGGCCAGAACGCCTTGTACTTTGATGATTATATGGTGTCTATCCAGTATTTCAATCAGGCAATCATGGCAAAGCCGTATTTGGCGCAGCCCTATTTCATGCGAGCCATAGCCAAATTGAATCTGGAGGATTATCTGGGAGCTGAAGAGGACGCCTCGGCTGCGATTGAAAGGAATCCGTTCATAGCGGATGCCTATGAGGTGCGAGGTGTGGCCCGTCAGAATCGTGGCCGGCTGGCAGAGGCTGTGGAGGATTATAACAGCGCATTGAAGCTGTTGCCGCGCAACCGTCAGCTGCTTTTCAACAAGGCGCTTGCGCAGCAGGATCTTGGCCAACGCGACAGTGCCGCTGTGACATTTGATGCCCTGCTGACAGCGTTCCCCAATTTCGATAACGGTTATGTGGGGCGTGCGCGTCTGTTTTTGCAGCAAGGCGACAGCGTTGCCGCTAAGCAGGACATCGACCATGCCTTGTCGTTAAACCGGAATCTGGCAAATGCCTATCTCCTGCGTGCCGACATGGCCATTCACGGTCCGCGTAATTACGCTGATGCACTTTCCGACCTGGATGAGGCAATAAAGTTGCTTCCACGCGAGGCAGGTCTTTATGTCAACCGTGCGTTTCTGCGTTATAATCTTGATGATTATTTCGGTGCGATGGCGGATTATGACTATGCCGTGCAGCTTGATCCTATTAATGCGGCTGCAATCTATAACCGCGGGTTGCTCCGTATGGAGGTGCGTGACTACGATAATGCAATAAATGATTTTACCGCAGCCCTTGACCTGGATGCCGATGATTACCGTTCGCTCTACAATCGTGCGTATCTCTATTCTGAAAAGAGGGATGTGCCGCATGCCATGGCAGATGTGAACCGTCTGATAGAGCGCTTCCCCGATTTGCCGGAGGCGTTGTACATGCGTAGCAATCTGCACCGGATGAGCGGCGACATGCGCTCGGCCGAACGTGATTACAATAAGGCGTTGGCCATGTCCAAAAATCTTAAAGGACCCGACATAAGGTCGCAGCGGATAGATGCATCCTCCGGTGACAATGCCAAGGATGGGAAAGCCGACGGGGATGAGGACAACGCGGAAAAATCTGCCGAGCTGACGCCCGAAACCGTGGCAAAACGCTTCTCGGCATTGCGCACTATCGAGCCGGATCTTAGTCTTGACGGAGATTACAACAATAAGAATATCCGAGGCAAAGTACAGAACCGGACGGCACGCATAGAACTGGAACCTATGTTTGAGCTGACCTATTATACAGCTCCAACAGAACTCCAGCCATCGGCCTATTATATAAAGGAGATTGATGATGTGAATGCCACAAGAGCGTTGCGTTTTGTGGTGCA
>DBFWRP010000169.1:0-1035 GCA_048222005.1 Muribaculaceae bacterium
GTCGTTTTGATTATAATCTCCGGATGAGTTCCGCCAATAGTAGTCGGGCAAGCCGTCGTTGTTGAAATCATAGATGGGGTATTTCCAAGAACCTATATCACCTACTGTTATAGGCGGTTGGGGAGTAAAGGCTTCGCCTACGGTGTGAGATACGGTGAAACGCCTGTTGCCCTGGTTGAGCATCAGGTTGTCTTTGAATTCTTTATTCACCAAATCTAGGTTCATGCCACCGATGAAGTCCATCAGCCCGTCCCGGTTGTAGTCCCATGCGAAGTTTATGTTGATATCCAGGTTCGTGTTGTAAATGCCCGGTGCTTTTTCGAAATCCTGTTCTTTTGTGGGTTGGTACACACCGTCTGCGGCGAGCAGTTCGGGTTGCCCGTCGAGGTCGATGTCGGCAATTTGCCGTATACCGTAGTTGGAGTCGGACAAGCCGGACAATTTCCTTTTGTCGAACCGGACGGCACTGACATGAAGGTCGGCTGTCCGGGGAGTGCTGGTATTGCCTTCCACGTCGGTCACGCTCAGCGTGATGTGCTTTTGTCCCGGTTGGTCGAACACGACTTTTAGGATGCTTCCTGAAGCTTCGGAAGAGATGATGGTGCCACCGTCCAAATCCCAGTTATAACGAAGTGAGGGGTCGGCCGGGCCGTCATAACCCATGATGGCCGTGTCGGCAGTCGTGATGTCTTTGTCCGCGATGTAGAATGGGGCATGCGCCACTTCATGCCGGTAGACGGCGGCATCCGACCACGCGCTGCCTTTTCCCATGGCATCGATGGTTTGCACGGCGATGTAGTAGTCCCCTTTTCGCCAACCGGACACGTTGAGCGTCTTGTCCAAGTTGTACTCCATATTGCCCGGCATCAGGTTCAGGCGGTGTCCCTGTTCGTCGGCGCAGGCATAAAAGATGTCCCCTTTGCCCGGGGCGGTACCGATGCGCAGGGCGTAGGTCAGGTCGGCGGTTGGAGTCAGGTCATCCTTTCCCGGTTGCCAGTTGATTTGCAGCATTCCGGATGCGGCATCGGACACGAG
>DBFWRP010000017.1:0-1543 GCA_048222005.1 Muribaculaceae bacterium
CCTCGATACCCATAATGCGTCCAAACCTCAATCCACTCCCCCTCATCTTCCCACATCACGCTCCATCCAAAAAACACCTCATCCACCACATCAACCCCATTCTCCTCATACAAAAACGCCCGCTTCACTTTAATGATCCCATACTTCATCTCACATACCACCTTCCATTTTCTATATACTATGCACCCACCACAACACTCTCACGCCGATCCGCCCCCGGCGGATCCAGACCTACTTCGTTTCAGCTCCACACAACCAGACCTCACTGGAATTTGCGCCTGCCGTGTGGCGGGCATAGAAAAAGAGGGCAGAAACTGTGAGCCAGGAACAGGTGCAGGAAAATGGGATGGTTCCCGTTTCCCTGTGCCCATTCTGAGCCACAGTTCCGCCCTCTTTTTCTCGCCCGCCGCACCGCAGATGCGAAGCCGCTCGAGGCCGTCCGTCTTATCTCACCGCCCCGATCAGCGAATTAATATCGTCAACCTTATGCCTTCTCATATACTCTTCGATACCGCGAACCGTTTCAACAGTCGCATACGGATTAAAGAAATTCGCCGTCCCAATCGAAACCGCCGTAGCCCCCGCCAGAATAAACTCCAGCGCATCCTCCGCCGACGCAATACCGCCCATACCAATAATCGGCACTTTCACTGCCTGCGCCACCTGATACACCATCCGCACCGCAATCGGCTTCACCGCCGGCCCCGACATACCGCCAGTCTTATTCGCAATCGCAAACTTCTGCCGTTCAATATCAATCTTCATCCCAGTAAGCGTATTGATCAGCGACAGCACATCCGCACCGCCGGCTTCCGCAGCCCGCGCCATCTCCGTAATATCCGTCACATTCGGGCTCAATTTCATAATAATCGGCTGCTTCGCATATTTTTTAACTTCTCTGGTGATCGCCTCCACCGCCTTCGGATCCTGTCCAAACGCAATACCGCCCTCTTTCACATTCGGGCACGAAATATTAATCTCCAGCAGATCCACCGGCTCCGAAGTCAATCGCTCCACAACCTCACAGTAATCCTCCGTCGTCCGTCCACACACATTCACCACAATCTTCGTGTCAAACTGTTTCAAAAACGGAATATCCCTCTCACAGAACACATCAATACCAGGATTCTGCAGTCCGATCGCATTCAGCATTCCGCCGTAAACCTCCGCAATACGCGGCGTCGGATTCCCCGGCCACGGCACATTCGCAACCCCCTTCGTCACAACCGCGCCAAGCTCCTTCAAATCCACAAACTCACTGTACTCCGCGCCGGAGCCAAACGTACCAGATGCCGTCATAACCGGATTCTTCAGTTCCACACCCGCCAGATTCACACTTGTCTTCATCGCTTTTTCTCCTCCTCGCGTCACTTACAGCTCAATTTCCGTACTTAAAAAGACCGGTCCGTCCTTGCAGATCCGCTTGTTGTGCACATGTGAATGACCATCCACCTCAGTCGACTGGCAGACACACGCAAGACATGCGCCAACGCCGCACGCCATCTTCTCTTCCATCGAAATCCAGCATGGAATTCCCTTTTCC
>DBFWRP010000170.1:0-11560 GCA_048222005.1 Muribaculaceae bacterium
GCGAAGTGAAAATAAAGCGAAGTTCAGATATATCTGAGAGTTGCTCTTTCAACTCTTGAAATGCATATATGGAAAAACATGACGCGGCGATAGCCACCTTGGAGCCGGAGCGCAAAGTGATTAGCATATCGTCTTTTAACGTCTTATTTACGTTGTCTATAAATTCCATATGCAATAAAGTGCGAGAATATGAAGGCCAACCTTATCATGTGATAGTTGCTCCAATTACAAAGGTAATCAATTTCGGGGAAAGTAGGGGTGCGGGACATCAAGAATTATCAGGTGGATTTTCTAAGGGATTTTTTGGGGATTTTCCGGGGTAGGGGGTGCGGATTTTGCGGTGATTTGGAGGGGTTGTAGTTGGAATTATCGGGGGAATTTGTGTATCTTTGCGGAAAATTACAGGGCCTTCTGTCGCAACGGTTCGCTGTTGCTTTCCAGAGGGTTGATTATCAGAATGTCATGTGAAATTTCACTTACACTCAATATGAAAAAGCTCGAACACCTTCTTGCCGAGAAACTGCTTAACGTCAGTGCAATCAAACTTCAGCCTGAGAACCCGTTTACATGGGCTTCGGGATGGAATTCGCCGATTTACACCGACAACCGCCGTACCCTCTCCTATCCCGAAGTACGCACATTCATCAAAACCGAGCTGTGCCGCACAATAATGGAGCACTTCCCGCGTCCCGACGTGATTGCCGGTGTTGCCACCGGAGCCATCGCACAAGGTGCGCTTGTGGCCGACAATATGGGTCTGCCGTATGTCTATGTGCGTTCCACTCCGAAAGATCATGGTCTGGAGAATCTGATTGAGGGCAATCTGACCCACGGCCAGAAAGTGCTGGTAATCGAGGATCTGGTGTCGACCGGCAAAAGCAGCCTCAAGGCAGTGGAAGCCATCCGCATGGCCGGAGGCGATGTTGTGGGAATGGTGGCTATGTTCACCTACGGTTTCCCCGTGGCCGACAAGGCTTTCAAGGAAGCCGGCGTAAAGCTCGTGACCCTCAGCAACTACGATGCTCTGCTGCAGGTGGCTCTTTCCACCGGATTCATCGGCGAGAAAGATATCGAGACTCTTCAGCAGTGGCGTCAGGATCCCGGAAGCTGGACTCCGTCGCGCGACAAATCGATTGACTGATAGTGCTGCGTGCACGCAATAAATTGGAGAAAAGAACTGATGGCTACATTCAAAAGTCCGAAAACAGAGATAGGCAAAAGCGCTGACGAACTGTTCGACCGGTTCAGCGACCTGAGCAACCTGCAGACGGTGCTCGACGGCCTCTCGCCTGAACAGCGCAGCCAGGTGGGCGATGTGGAATTCACCGCCGACAGCCTGAAAATCGTGACCCCGCAGGTGGGCGCCATTGAATTTACCGTAGTTGACCGTGTGCGCCCGTCGAAGATTGTGTTCGGCACGAAGTCATCGCCTGTGCCCCTGTCGATGGAACTGGATATAGAGCCGACTGGTGAGGCCTCCTCGTCGGTACAGACGCTCATCGAGGTGGAGATTCCTGCTATGTTGCGTCCGCTCATCGGCCCGCAGCTGCAGAAGGCGGCCGACAAATTCGGTGAACTAATCTCCGGCCTGAGCCGTTGAGATATAAGGATATAACCCCGAGACAAAACCGTTCTGACAGGGCTCCTGCCGGAACGGTTATTGTTTACGGCCGGAACTGATTTCGGTGTTGTTGGGGAAATGGCTGCATTGCACCCCTTTATGTAGGGACATGCCTTTGGCATGTGGAACATGTTTGGGTAAGATATGTGCAAGCCGGTTGCACGTGCCAAAGGCACGTCCCTACGATTCGCCGGGTCATCATGGTGTATCAACCTCTGATGTTCAGGGGGGAGGTAGTGTTTATGCTAGAATGTAATTATGAAACGTGTGATATCCCTTTTGTGTGTTATGGCCATTCTGCTCGGGGGCTGTAAAAGCGTTGACGACGACCGCACGCCTCCGGCCGGGGTGTGGATTGTCTTCACTTTTCAGCACGACTGGACCCAATGGGGTGTGACTGCCGCGTTGCAGCACCGCGAGTTCGTGTTGCCGCTGGGGATTCCGCAGGGGTTCAGCTACTCGGCCGCCTCGCAGACCGGGTTCGGTGGTGTGCTGCTTGTAGGCGACATCCTCGGCAATCCGGCCGCCTACGATATGTCGTGTCCGGTGGAGAACCGTTCGGATGTGCGCATTGCCTATGATGAAGACCATAACGATGCCTATTGTGCGCGCTGTGGCAGCCGTTATTCAGTGATAACCAATTACGGACAGCCTACAGCCGGGCCTGCGGCCGACAGCAGTCACCCCATGGGCCTGCGCACATACAACATCGCAGCCGGGCCCAACGGCGAATACCGCGTGATCCGCCCGTAGTCGGACTAAAACACTTGGATAAGTAAATTTTACCAGTTGCTTATATGGAAACGAAACTGATAGCCGAACGTCTGCGTGAACGGCACAATATTGCCGAACTGAACGAAATGCAGCAGTTCATGGCCGCTACTGACCAACGCAAGATTATACTTCTCTCACCCACAGGGTCGGGCAAGACGGCGGCATTCATTCTCCGGCTGCTGCGCGAACTGAAGCCCTCAGCCGGGCAGTTACAGGCCGTTGTCATGGCACCGTCGCGCGAACTGGTTCTCCAGATTGCCGATGTGCTTCGCCCAGTGGCTGCCGGCTTGAAAACTGTGGCGTTCTACGGCGGTCATGCTATGGCCGACGAGGTGAACTCGCTCTCAGTTATCCCCGATATCATTGTGGCTACTCCCGGCCGACTGCTCGACCACATCACACGCGGACATCTGGATGTGAGCGGCGTAAAGGCACTGGTGCTTGACGAATACGACAAGAGCCTGGAGTTGGGCTTTCAGGATGAGATGCGCCGCATAGCCCGGCGCATGCGTTCGCTCGACCTGATAGTGCTCACATCCGCCACACCTTTGGCCGAGATGCCCGATTTCCTCCCAATGAAAGGGGCGGAAACGGTCGACTTCACCGCCGGCTCCGGCCGCAGCAAGCTTCAGGTGGTGCGCATCGATTCGGTGGAACGCGACAAACTCGGCATCCTTGCCGACCTTCTGCGTGCGTTGCCCGACGGTCGTGCGCTGGTGTTTGTCAATCACCGTGAAAGCGCCGAGAGGGTCTATGAGTTCCTGAAAAAATCCGGTTTCCCCGCCGGACTGTACCATGGTGGCCTTGAGCAGCGTGAGCGCCAGCTGGCAGTCGACCTGTTCAACAACGGCACCACACCGGTGCTTGTCAGCACCGATCTCGGGTCACGCGGCCTCGACATCGATGATGTGAATTATGTGATACACTACCATCTCCCTCCCACGCCCGAAAGCTGGACCCACCGCAACGGCCGTACGGCCCGTATGGGAGCCGACGGAACAGCCTATGTGATAATCGCCGACGGAGAGAATATTCCCGATCACGTGCGCACCGACCGCACATGGGCGCCTAAATCCGCACATGATGCCGGAATCCGTTCCGATGTGGCCACGCTCTACTTCAACGCCGGCAAAAAGGAGAAAATCTCGAAAGGCGACATCGCCGGATTCCTCATGCAGAAGGGCGGCCTCACCAAGGACGAAGTCGGCAAAATCACCGTCTACGATCACTGGGCCATAGCTGCCGTGCCGCGAGCTAAAGCTGCCGCCGTAGAAGCCGCCGTCGCCCCCTACAAACTCAAGAACACTCGCGTCCGCATCTCCCGCCTGAACGGCTGAAGCGTTCAGCTGTTGGGAAGTTTGTGATATTTGATGAGGACTTGCCAGATGGCGGAGGCCAGTTTGCGGCGGTAGGCCCTGGAGTGCAGCGATTTTTTTATGAAATGCCGGAGGATGCGGGCTGCCTGATTGCGGTTGGCTCGTCCGCGCACTGCCTTGAAGAGAAAATCGTAGTCGGCGCGTGCCATGATTTTCTCGGGATTGGCGGGTTCACACCCCGGTACGCACATAGGCATCATCTCTTTCCATTTCCCCTCGCTCAGTCGGAGCGTCTGTTCAACCCAGCGGCTGTCCATGTTGCCGTTCGAGAAGTGTGTAATGTCGGCTTTCAGATACACATAGTTCCTGTGTGTAAGGCCCACCTGCATGCAGAAATCGATGTCGTAGCAATGGAATGCATTGAGGGCAACCTCGTCGAACGGATGCGCCTGCCACACATCGCGGCGCACGGCGAATCCCAGCCCGTCAACCACAAGCACCGGGGCGAACTCTCCACCTGTCAGCTTGCCGTCTGCCCAAGGCTCCTGATGCCAGCAGATGCGTTGGCCGTCCATTATGTAGTAAATATGTCCCGACACCAGCTCTGAGCATTCGTTCCATCCCGCATATGCCCCCAGCCTGAAAGGTATGCCTATGAATCCGATTACGCCGGTTTCCGGTTCTGCGAGTTTGCGTGCCATGGCTGCGCCCCAGCCGGAATTTTCAAACAGCACATCCTCATGGATGAAGAGTACGTTTGGGGCGGATGCCACCGATGCGCCGTTATTGTAGGCTTTAGAGATGGGCCATTTTGCCGCAGCGTTGTCAACCCTGATAAATTCTGTGTCGACGCCGATTGTGGCCGCTATGTTGTCGCGGCAAAGATTGTATTTCTCTTTGTTCACACTGCATATCACCACGGAGAATACAGGTTGGGTCTGTGCGGGCTCGATGGTGATGTATTGAATGCTGTTCATTGCTGTTGTACGGTCGATGTGTTGTATTATTTCATTTCCGGAACCTTACCGGTGCATGCATGTATATCCAGTAAAACATGAAATTCACGCGGTTAACCCTCAGTATACTGTCGATGTGGGGACAAAGCTCTTTAACTCTGCTGAGCAGTTCGGGACGCTTGCGCAGGTCGCGGTACGTTCTGTAACGGGCGCGGCGACGCTGATAAGTGGTGAGCAGGTGTGGCACGCTGAGCAGGAAAAGGTCTACGGCCATCTCCTCCGGGCGCCCTCTCTGCGCTGTCGCCGAAGCGTCGGTCACGCTACGCCCATGCAGACGGAATGAGTTCAGCCGCCGGTCTATGCGAGCCACTTTCCCCTGAAGCATCATCTGGAGCCAGAGCATCCAGTCGCCGCAGTAGCGCATCCCGGTAAACGTGCGGTCCTTTATGTCAGTGTAGCAATCCTTGCGGAATAACACCATGCTGGCGTTGTAGCATCCGTTTACGATTGTCATGTATCTGCGGATAAAATCGCGTCCGTCAAAAAAACGGGTATTGCCGTCCGGCTCGAAATCTTCGAATGGCTTGTGATCTGAGGGATTCCCTTCGCTGTCCACCAGATGCGACATTGTCATGGCCATTGTAATGGTATTGTCGGTCTCAAATGCTTTCATGCAGCTGGCAAGAAACTCCGGATCGGCGAAATCGTCGGCCTCGGCAATCCAGATGTAGCGCCCGCGTGCCAGTCTCACTCCGCGTTCCCATTGCAGGAACGGCGAGCCGGAATTGGTGGCATTCACTTCGATGCGGCTTATGCGGTTGTCGGTTTCCGCATATTGGCGCATCACCTCCACGGAATTGTCGGTCGAAGCGTCGTCAAGCAGAATCACCTCAAAATCGGTGAAAGTCTGGTTGAGCACCGACTCGATGCGCTGCGGCAGATAGCGCGCGTAATTGAAATTCGGCACAACCACGCTGACAGCGGGGCAGGGCGTATGTGTTTCCCTCCCACCCGACAGTATGTTGCGTGATTCAATTGCCATTTCCTGCGTGTCTTCGTTTGATTGACAGCACAAAGTTAGCAATTCTTTTTGAAATGACTTTTACCATTATAGCAACGTTCGGCTTCGTAGGCTTCGAAGATGGCGCGGAAGCGGGCGTTGACGGCGTTGTAGGAGTTGTGGGCCATGGCGGTAGCGCGCGATGTGGCGCGCATGGCGGCAAAGGTGTCGGCAGGCATGGCGATGCACTCGTTTATGGCTTTGGCCAGGGAGGCGGTGTCGCATAACGGGATGCGCCAGCCAGAGGTGCCGTTGTTTACAAGGTCGAGGGCGACGCCGGTGGCAAAGCTTATCACCGGTGTGCCGCATAGCAGCGACTGGTTGACCATCGAGGGGCCGGCATCGTCGGTTGACGGGCTGATGAATGCAGTCGAGGCCTGATATAGCCGGATGAGGGTCGGGGCATCCACCAGGCCCATGTGTTTGACGGCGATGCCTTGCGGGCGCAGTGCGTTGCCGATGGTGTCTTCATGCCCGGCGGTGATTATCAGGATGCTGTTGCGCTGTTCGTCCGTCAGATTTTTCATAACGGAGAGGAATGCGTCGATTACATACCGGCTGCCTTTGCGCGGGTCGTCGGCCGAACGGGCGAAGAACACATGCTTGACTTCGGGGGCGATGCCGAGGCCGGCACGGGTTGACTGAGGGTCTTTAGCCGGGCGGAAGCGGTCGGTGTTCATCACCAGCCCGACATTGAAAATCCTGTCTGGGCGGAACAGGCCGCTGCGTGTGGCGCATTGAGTCATCCATGTGTTGCCTAAGAACGCTGCATCGCACATCGCATAATTCTTTTGCTTTGCCAGAAAATTGGTGTGGGTGCAGTCGCCAGGGTCGGAGCTGTCAAGCCCCGGGCACATGCCGCATTGGCTGGTGGCATAGCGTTCGCAGTGGTTGAAATAGTAGCATCCGCCGGTAACAGGCGCCATGTCCACGGCATAAATCAGCACCGGGCATTTGAATTTGCGGCTCAGGTGTCGCAGAGTCTCGGAGGTGAACATCCCTTGCCAGAAGAGAGTCACGATATAATCGTATTTGCCACGAATTTGCCGCGCTATGCGGCCGGTTGACTCCTGCGGGTCGCGTTCATCTGGGTAAAGCACACGGATGCCGTTGATGAGGGGCGCTCCGCTCATTTCGGTGCGATACCTCTTCCGGTAGCGCCTATGCGAAATGAACAGCGCCACGATGCGCTGCCACAGGGTGCGGTGCATGTTTTTTATGCCGGGTGCATGCAGGGCTGACGGCCAACGCGAGAAATAGGTGACTTCATCGCCATTGCAGGCAAGGGCGTTCATGAGGTCGGTGCCCAGTCCTGCCGAATGTTCAGGAGGGAGCGACGAAAGAATGAGTATGCGCCGTTTTCGCGACATCAGTCTGTTGTGAGCGTGTTGAAAAAGTTGTGGCAGCTGTCAAGGATTCTGCTAACCTCTTCGTCGGTCAGCTCGTAGAAGAGCGGTAAGCGCACCAGGCAGTCGGCGAAATGGTCGCAGTTGGGCAGATGGAGCCCAACAACCTGCTCCTCGTCGCCCACCCGTTCTATCTCCTGACAGTTGTCGGGACGAGAGTCGGGATGTGTGAGGTAAAATCCGCTGCGGTGCAGGCTGAGATAGTGGAACACAGCCTGAATGCCGTTTTGCTTCATGTGTGCAATGAACGCCGAGCGCTCCTCGAGCGAGCGGCACACGATGTAGAACATGTGGGCGTTGTTTGTGGCATATGCCGGGATATCGGGCAGAGTGATGAGCCCCTTGTCGGCAATGGGCTTGAGGCCGGCATAATATTGTTCCCAAATGGCTTTGCGGCGGGCCTGGATGGTGTCGATGTTCTCGATCTGTGCCCAAAGAAATGCTGAAATGAGTTCGGAGGGGAGGAACGACGAGCCGGTGTCAATCCAGCCGTATTTGTTGACTTCGCCGCGGAAGAATTCCGAACGGTTGGTGCCTTTCTCCCATATGATTTCCGAACGGCGAATGAACCTCTCGTCGTTGATGGTGAGCAGGCCGCCTTCACCTGCAATGATGTTTTTGGTTTCGTGGAACGAGAAGCAACCGAAATGTCCGATTGAGCCTAACGGCCGCCCTTTGTAATAGGAACCGATGGCTTGTGCGGCATCCTCTACCACCAGCAGGTTGTGGCGGTGGGCAATATCCATTATCCGGTCCATATCGCAGGCCACACCTGCATAGTGCACGGGTATGATAACGCGGGTTCGCGGTGTTATGAGTGCCTCTATCCGGTCGGGGTCTATGTCGGGATTGTCCTTGCAGCTGTCGCAGAATATGATTCTGGCACCCTGGCGCACAAATGCCAGCACAGTGGATACGAACGTGTAGCTTGGGGCGATTACCTCGTCGCCGGGCTTGATGTCGCACAGGATGGCAGCCATCTCCAGCGCGTCGGTGCACGAGGTGGTCATCAGCGCCTTTTTGAAGCCATACTGCTCTTCAAAGAAATTCTGGCACTTCTTGGTGTACACGCCGTTGCCTGACAGCTTGCCGGAGTAGACGGCCTGATAGATATAATGGGCTTCTTTGCCGGTGAGAAACGGCTTGTTGAATGGAATCGTCATAGCCATATGTGGTAAACGTAGGTGTCGGTGAAGGTGTTGAAATTGCAGCTTGAATAGAATGCGCAGGCTTCATGGTTGTCGGCCTGGGTGGTTACCTCAAGTTGCAGCCCGTCGGCTGCAGCTATCGTTTCCGCTGCCTTTATCAGCTTGCGGGCGAGTCCCCGGCGCCGGTGGTCGGGATGGGTGGCAAGCAGACCAATCGATATTTCGCCGTCGCGTCGGTGCATGGTAATCATCGCTGCGTTCGGTTCGTCAAGGTCGTTGACTGTAAATACGTAGTCGGCAAAGCCGTGGAGCACGGAGTTGTCTATCCATGTGGTGTATAGATCTTCCGTCTTTTTGGCCGGAATGTTGGGGTCGACTGCAAAACGGGAGTGCCCTCCGGCTTCTATTGCCAGGGAATGCAGGGCTGATGGATTTCCTTGAAATGTCTTGACGCCTGTCGGCATTCCGTTTGCTTGGGGCGATGGATTCATGTAACTGCGTTTGCGGTCGGCAAGCAGCCATTTCCCGGTATGACCATGCGGAAGAGGCCGAGGTGAGAACAGATATACCAAACGGACATCATCCCCTTTAAGGTCTGATAGCTGTCGGTCAATATCCGCCGGGTTCTCAGAGCCATCAAGAGTCATTGAGGCGGTCTTGACTCCGAAGAAATCGCTGTCCCATTGCAGTATGTCTGTTTTCATCGGTGTTCGGATTTATGGCTAAGCACATTTCAATACACAAATATAGCGATATTTGCGGAAACCCGAAAACCTGCCGTTCATCCACCCGCAATTATCGTGGGGCGTCGGTGTGTAGCAGGGTGGCGATGGCGGGGATGGCGGAGGTGGCGTTCTGGTCGGCGCGCATGGGCACGGTGGTGGCGTAGTTGCGGTCAAGCCAGTAGAGGTCGGTGTCGGTGGCGTCGGGCTCCTCGTTTACGATGTGGCCGGTGAGCCAGAAGAACGGTTTGCCGTGAGGGGTGAGGTATTCCTGATATTCCTCCGTCCAATGGCTGCGGGCTGCACGTGTCACTTTCATCCCCTCGATTTTCACTTTGGCAGGGAAATTGATGTTGAGGCATACGCCGTCGGGCAGCCCTTGGGCAAGCACGCGCGCCGTGATGTCCGATATGTAGGGCCCGCACTCGGTGAAGTCGGCTGTGAGCGAATGGTGCAGCAGCGAGTAGCCCACCGACGGGATGCCCTGCATGCATCCCTCGAATGCGGCACCCATTGTACCGGAATAGATGGCGGAGTTGCCTGCGTTCGAGCCGTGGTTCACCCCCGACAGAAGTATGTCCGGGCGGCGCGGAAGGATGTGGTGCATCGAGAGTTTCACGCAATCCACCGGCGTGCCTGTCACGGCGCGCATCTCCGCACCGTTGTAGGGCGGCAGTTCGTGAATCGACAGCGGCGAATTTACTGTGAATGCGCTCGACTGGCCCGAATGGGGTGCGGCAGGCGCCACCACATAGATTTTTCCGAGATGGCTCACGCAGTCCACGAGGTAGCGCAGACCTTTTGCGTCGATACTGTCGTCGTTGGTTATGAGGATTATGGGCTGTTGCATGGGTGGGGATGGTGATAAAGGGTGGTCAGGAATGGAGATTGTCGAACATGGAGATCAGGCGTGCCAGGTCGTCCTCGCTGGAGAACTGGAAGGTGATCTGGCCGCGTCCCTTCCGGTCGCACGAAAATTTCACAGGAGCGTTGAAAGCTGCCGACAGGTGCTTTTTCAGCAGGTCGAAATCGTGGTTTGAGAAGGGGTTGGTGCCGGTTTTGGATGCCGTGTCGGCGCCCTCCTTTTTCCCTTCCTGATAGGCTTTGGCCAGTTCCTCCACTTTCCTGACGGAGAGACCCTGACGGAGTATCTCCTTGTAAATTTTCAGCTGCACCGACGGGTTGTCGACCGACAGCAGGGCGCGTGCGTGGCCCATGTCCACGCGCTTGTCGCGCAGGCCCAGCTGCACTTCGGCCGGAAGTTTGAGCAGTCGCAGGAAGTTGGCCACCGTGGCGCGTTTCTTGCCGATACGTTCCGACAGGCGTTCCTGCGTGAGGTTGTACTGGTCGATGAGTTTCTTGAACGTTAGCGCTATTTCGATGGCGTTCAGGTCCTCGCGCTGAATGTTCTCGATAAGCGCCATCTCGGTCAGCTCGGCTTCGTTGGCGGTGCGGATGTAGGCGGGCACCGAGGTCAGTCCGGCTATTTTGGCCGCGCGGTAGCGGCGCTCGCCGGCGATAATCTGGTAGGAATCGGGACCTGTCTTACGCAGCGAAAGCGGCTGGATTATACCCAGTTCGGCAATCGAGGCCGCCAGTTCGTTTAGGGCATCCTCGTCGAATGTGGTGCGAGGCTGTTCGGGGTTGGGCGAAATTTGGCTTAGGTCAATGTCGTTGATGGCCGATGTGCCGCGGGCAGGGGTGTCGTCCATCGATATCAGTGAGCCGAGGCCTCGGCCGAGTGCGTTGCGTGTAGGTTTCATCTTCGTTAAGTGTCGGTGTGTGTTGATGGTGGAGATTCAGGAATTTTTCGCAATCAGTTCTTTCGCAAGTGCCAGATGCGATGTGGCACCGCGGCTTTCGGGGTCGTAGAGAATGGCTGGAAGGCCGTGTGAGGGAGCTTCGGAGAGGCGTATGTTGCGCGGAATCACGCTGTTGAACACCATGTCGCCGAAGTGGCTTTTCAGTTCCTCGTAAATCTGGTTGGCCAGACGCAGGCGTGCATCGTACATGGTGAGCAGGAACCCTTCGATTTCAAGTGCCGGATTGAGCTTTGATTTGATGATGCGGATGGTGTTGAGCAGTTTGCTGATTCCCTCGAGTGCGAAGTATTCGGCCTGTACGGGGATAATCACCGAGTCGGCGGCTGTGAGTGCGTTCACGGTGATGAGGCCCAGCGAGGGGGAGCAGTCGATCAGTATAAAGTCGTATTTCGGAGCCACGGCTTCGAGCAATTTGCGGAGCACGCGTTCGCGTTCGGGCTTGTTGATAAGTTCAAGCTCGGCGCCTGCAAGGTCTATGCGCGAACCCACGAGGTCCAGACCCTCCACGCATGTTTTCACCTGCGATCCGTCCACGGGATAATCGTCCACCAGGCATTCGTATATGCTCGACTGCATGGTGCGCGGGTCAATGCCGTAGCCTGAGGTGGCGTTGGCCTGGGGGTCGGCGTCGATTATAAGCACTTTTTTGCCCTGCATTGCCAGTGAGGCCGCCAGATTGATGGTCGTGGTGGTTTTCCCTACACCACCTTTTTGATTTGCTATTGCTATTATTT
>DBFWRP010000171.1:0-3469 GCA_048222005.1 Muribaculaceae bacterium
TCGGCATAAGTATAGATGTAATCCTTTAAGTTGTAGGGACATGCCTTTGGCATGTGAATTATAGCGGTGCAGATGCCTCACATGCTTCACATGCCAAAGGCATGTCCCTACAAGCTGAGGCTACGTTATGTCATCGTAAAAAAGAACGCTTCCTCGCACCATCAACAACGGATGGTACGTTTAGCCATTAAATTTACAACACCTCTCAGCCCAGTTTGGTTAGCGAGCGGTGATGCTGCATCAGATCGCTGGCATGCCGGAACTCCTCGGGCGAGCCTATGTCAATCCATGTGCCGTTGATGGGGTAATATGCCACCTTGTCCCCGCGTCCGATGGCATCAAGCAGGAAATCCGGAGCATCAGTGCGTTCGCCATGCGGCAGACGCGACAGCAGCGAGTTGGCGAATATGTAGATGCCTGCATTGGCGAAATGCGTGGCGGTGGGTTTTTCCGCGATCCCGGTCACCCGCGGGCCATCGGTGGTGAGGATGGCATACGGCACCGACATCGTGTAGGGGATGGCGGCCACAGTGGCCTGCGCCCCCTCGCTGATATGGTGCAGATACATCTCCTCAAGGTCGATGGTGGTCAGCAGGTCGGAATTCATCACCAGCGTATGGCCCTGCGGCGGGAGATTCACAAGCGACACCGCGCCGAGAGTGCCCAACGGCGATTCCTCCTCGATGCAACGGGCCATTATGCCGTGGCGCGGACGCGAAAAGTAGCCGCGCATCATGTCGGCCAGATATTTCACCGTTACATACACATCCTTCACTCCGTTGCGTGCCAGATTCTCTATATTATAGTCAATGATGGCACGGCCTCCTATCTCAAGCAGCGGCTTGGGGGTGTTCAATGTGAGGGGGCGGAGCCGCTCGCCGCGTCCACCGGCCATAAGCACGGCCGTGAGCGGCAGCTGCGAACGCACGGTGCTGAGATCAACCAGTCCGGCAAGCCTCCCGTCGGCATCTATTTCAGGCAGCAGCCTGATTCCGGCCACACGTGCACGGCGCATGGCCTGCAGACGTTCGTCGGCCGAGGCCGAAGCATGCAGCGCCATGAACTGGCGGTGGACAAGCCCCTTCACCGGATCGGCAAGACCGGTGCCGCGCAGCAGTCCGCGGCGAATGTCGCCGTCAGTAAGCGTACCGGTAATTTTTCCCTCCGGACCGGCCACGACAAGCGTCATGGCGCCACCCGACAGACGGTTGATTTTGTCGAGGGCGTCAAGTATGGTGGCTTCTTCCGGAATTATATGTTTCTGCATTTCGTTCATGCTCTGATTTATTTGTCGGCCGCCAGCATCGCTTCGGCTATGGCCCAGTCGAGCGGAGTGTCAAGATCAACGGAACGCTCGGCAGGCATCGCATAAGGGAGACGCACGGGGAAAGCTCCCATCGGCATGGCCCGCAGCGAGGCCGGATTTATGACATACACCGCTCCGTTGAATTCCCATGCCTTCGGCACATCCTGACGGCGGGTGTAAAGCCCCTCACCCTTGGAGATATGCAGCGCGCCGGTGCGCTCGTCCGTCTCGAAACAGTTGTAATACGGATTGGCCGAAGCCTCCTTTACGCTCACAGCCATGTCGGGCCTACGCGCCTCATAAAGGTCCATGCATCCGAGCACATCGTCGGCCGTACGGAACGGCGATGTGGGCTGCAACAGCACCACACAGTCAAAATCCACACCATGCGCCGCAGCATAGTCCATGGCATCGAGCATCATCTCGCGCGAACCGGCCGTGTCGGTAGCCAGCGCTGCCGGACGGCGATACGGAACGGCCAGACCGCACTGTTCGGCCACGGCGGCAATTCCGTCGGAATCGGTTGAAAGCAGAATGTGCTCGTCCGACAGGCCGAAACGCGCAGCCACCTCACGGGCCACGTCGATGGACCATGCGATAAGCGGACGGCCGCCGAGCGGCTTGATGTTTTTATGGGGAATCCCCTTGCTCCCTCCTCGGGCCGGGATTATGAATAGCGGTTTCATCTGCACATCAATTTGACTATTAATATGAATCCGGCAAGCTTATTTCTCTGAATCCTGCATTGGAAGATCGTGAAAACGCTTTGAGCGCATCGCGTCCAGAGGGGTATTGAGGATGGCATCGACCATAACCCGCAACGTGTCGGGACGACCATAAGGGTTCGTGCTGCGCCGCGCCAGTTGCTGTCCTTCGGCCGACAGGGCAAACCTTATGGCCCGGAGAATCGAACCGGCATCGGCATCGCAATGTATCACCGAATCCGAAGCCAGACGTCCACGCTGACGGATACCTATGTCAACAGTCGGTATATGCATCGACGGCACTTCAACTATGCCGCTCGACGAATTGCCCACCACCGCACCTACATAATGCAATGCGGAAAGATAGCGCTTCCATCCCAGCGACGGCACTGCCACGGCACGATGGCTGTTTCGTGCCACATACTCCTCGATCATGGAGATTATCACCTCGCCGTCTGGATCATTGTTCGGATAAGTGAAAATCAGATTCGAATCAGGGAACGCTTCAAGCGCTTCAAGCAGTGCGGAGCACCGCTCGGACACCGGCACATCATCAAGCGTGGCAGGATGCAGCGTCACCAGCAGTGTTCGCTCATCGAGCCTTATCCCGATGGAACGTTCCAGCTCCTCACGCGGCATTGGCGGTTCGACAACAAGATTGTACACACCGATTGCGCCGGTGTTCACCACCATGGCCGGATTCTCGCCCAACTGAATGACACGTCTGCGGTAAGGCTCGGTGGCCGTGAGATGCAGGGCGGAAAGCTTGGTTATGGCATGGCGTATGCTGTCGTCAAAGGCACCTTCCGAGATTTCGCCACCCGCCACATGCACAATGGGGATGCGCATCACCGTGGCGGCAGTGGCCACGGCAAGCATCTCGTAACGGTCGCCAAGCAGCAGAAGCATATCGGGATTAATGCGGCTGAAAGCATCGGCTATACCCGCCATACATTCGGCAGTGGCACGCACGGTGTCGGCGCCTGAGGCCGAAGCCGCATGCATCGGCACCTCGGCGGCAACGTCGAATCCGTCGGCCACAATCTCATCGACAGTGTGGCCATAGCGCGCATCAAGATGCATGTTTGTGGCTATGATACGCACGTCAACGCCCGGCTCGAGGCTGAGAGCCCGTGCAATCGGGCGCAACAACCCCCAGTCGGCGCGTGTACTGGTGGCAACAGCAATGGTCAGTCGGCGTGAACCCATCAGCTCGGATTATTCCATTGCCTGCCGAAGAGTCTTGCACTTGGCAATCTCCTCCTTCACTTTCTCTTCAGAGGCATGTTCTTCCAGAGCCTTCTGCAGCTCATAGGGGAGGCGCATGCGCACAATCATATCGTTAAGTGCCTTGCCGACACGCATGTTGGCATCGACCAGACGCACACGGTATTCGTCGGTAAGCTCAATCTTGCCGTATTTCTTGCGCACGTTACGCATCTTGATGCTGTTGGTGATC
>DBFWRP010000172.1:0-1132 GCA_048222005.1 Muribaculaceae bacterium
CAATGTTGATGTGCGTTACAGCCTGCACGGATAATGAAATTGTCTATAAGACCGGGCAAAAACCTGACACGGAAACACTGGAAACGGTTTCCGGCACACTGCGCAGTTCGAAATCGCTCCGCGATCGGATTCCCGTCCACCTGACCGAGGACGGCGAAGAGGTTGCCACCGACCAAATCTATTACAGGCTCACTCAAGCGGCGTCGCAGGCCGTGACGCTGACAGCGGAGCCCGATCCGGAGTTTGTCGAAGCCTACAACACGGCCAACGGTACCGCTCTGATGCCGCTTCCTCTTGCCAATATCACCTTGGCCGGCGATGGTAAAATCACGATTCCGGCAGGAGCACGGGTTTCGGATAAACTCACTTTGACAATCGACTCCAAAAACTTGACTCCGGGCATCTATCTGATGCCGGTCGTCGTCGATGCCACCGAAAACGGGAACGAGCAGCAGGTGCTTTATTATGGCGTCACTGTTCGGGAATTCGATGAGAACATCTATCAGTCTGGCAATGAGAGTTCTAATATAGAACTGGATACCGAGTGGACTACCGTATTCTATCTCAACACCAGCGAGATACAGGCGCATTATGCCGACTACGTGGCTTGGGAAAAACAGGATATGACTACTGTCGAATCGGTTTATACGGCCTCTTTGGGGAATATCGTCAATTTGCGAATCGCTCAGGTGGGCTATGCTCCCGATTCGAAACGCGCCCTCTTCGCTCCGACTTCCGATTTGCGTTATACGGTAGAGCATGCCGACAAATACATCCGACAGATGCAGGACAAAGGCCGCAAGGTGTGCGTCTGCATCGAAGGCGGTGGCAGCGGCATCGGGTTCTGCAACATGACCGATGCGCAGATTGCCGATTTCGTGGGCCAAGTCGCAGTCTTCATTACGACTTACCGGCTCGATGGCGTCAACCTCTGGGATCGCGGTTCGGGCTATGGCAAGGAGGGAATGCCTGTGGTGAATACCGCCTCGTACCCCAAACTGATCAAGGCCCTGCATGAAGCGATGCCCGACAAGCTGCTGACAGTGGTCGATTATGACGAGCCCACGGCATCGTTCCATGATACGGCCCTAACGGGCGGAATCGCCGTGGGCGACTACATCGACTATGCATG
>DBFWRP010000173.1:0-20519 GCA_048222005.1 Muribaculaceae bacterium
GGATGAGACCGTCAACACCTTCCTCGATTTCAACGAACACGCCGAAGTTAGTGAAGTTACGCACTTTGGCGGTGTGGCGCGAGTTAACGGGATATTTGATTTCGATATCTTCCCAGGGATCTTTCTTGAGCTGCTTGATACCGAGGCTCATCTTACGCTCGTCGCGGTCGAGGGTGAGGACAACGGCTTCTACCTCGTCGCCAACCTTCATGAAGTCCTGAGCGCTGCGCAGATGCTGGCTCCAGCTCATTTCGCTCACGTGAATCAGACCTTCTACGCCGGGAGCAACCTCCACGAATGCGCCATAGTCGGCCATAACCACAACTTTGCCTTTGACTTTGTCGCCGACCTTGATCTCGGAAGCCAGAGCATCCCAGGGATGGGGCTGCAGCTGCTTGAGACCGAGGGCGATGCGCTTCTTCTCGTCGTCGAAGTCGAGGATAACCACATTGAGCTTCTGGTCGAGCTGTACAACCTCCTCGGGGTGGCTTACGCGGCCCCAGGAAAGGTCGGTGATGTGGATAAGACCATCGACACCGCCCAGGTCGATGAACACACCGTAGGAAGTGATGTTCTTGACAGTGCCTTCGAGCACCTGACCCTTTTCGAGTTTGGCGATGATTTCGCGTTTCTGCTGCTCAAGCTCGGCCTCGATGAGAGCCTTGTGGCTTACAACAACATTGCGGAATTCGGGGTTAATCTTCACAACCTTGAATTCCATGGTCTTGCCCACGAAGATATCGTAGTCGCGGATGGGTTTCACGTCGATCTGCGAGCCGGGGAGGAAAGCCTCGATGCCGAACACATCGACGATCATGCCGCCTTTGGTGCGGCATTTGATGTAACCCTTGATGATTTCATCGTTTTCAAGAGCCTGGTTGACACGCTCCCACGAACGCGAGGCGCGAGCCTTGCGGTGCGAAAGGATGAGCTGGCCCTTTTTGTCTTCCTGATTCTCGATGAACACTTCCACAACGTCGCCCACCTTGATGTCGGGGTTGTAGCGGAATTCGTTCATGGGGATGATACCGTCGCTCTTATAACCGATGTTAACCACAGCCTCACGTTTGTTGAGGGCGATGATGGTACCTTCGATTACATCTTTGTCCTTGACGGTGTTGAGCGATTCGTCGTAAGTTTTGGTGAGTTCCTCACGGCTTTTCTCGCTCTTGGTTTCGCCTTTTTCGTAGGCATCCCAATCGAAATCGGCGATTGGAGAGTTTTTAACTTCTTCAGTCATTTAAATAACAGGTTAATAAATATGGTTTATAACAATCTCGACTTCAGGACATTGCGCTGCAAAACAGACGCAACAATCCCAAAGTGCCCCGAAAGGCTCTGCAAAGTTAGAACTTTTTGTCTAATCTGCAATGCGTTGCTCCCTCATATTCTGCAATTTTTCAGCGTTTTTATGCTGATTTTTCAGAATGCAGCTTATGTTTGTCTCCGGAACGTCTCACTGCCGCTACCTCTCCGAGGAGCTGCCCGGCTGCTCACTACCTCCCCATGATGCGCTGCGCTTTCATGGGGTTTACCACGGCACATCGCCTCCGGCGATAGCCTTCCCGCAACGCTATAAAAACAGGGCGGAAGGTAGGGACGCACGGTCTGTGCGTCCGGATGTTTGAGGGGTGCGCCGGATGGCGTAATGATTCCACAATGTCATGGTAATCATCAATTTGTAGGGTTGGGAAACGAGACGGGGGCGTACATGGATACACACCAACGCCTGACGGGGATATCTGTGCTATAAAATGCTGCCGCATATGGCACACTTCCTTATGCCGACACTGACCACATGGCCTTACCCGGAGGATTCACGCAGAACCCATAATTCCAACAAATTAAGAACAAAACGAATGTTATTAACAACATTTAACCGTCGGGGGGGGTAAATCGGGGTCTTTTGCCTACCTTTGTCCGTGTACATCAGTAAATTCCCATACCCCATAACGCCCCGCCGATGTGAACCGGCGTGGCGGAGCATCTCCCTCCACCAGAAAATTGGTAAAATATTATTAGGTAATCAAGGCGGCGCCCCACCCGGAGCGCCGCCTTTGGTTTTATGCAGCCACTACACCTCCAAGAAACTACCTCTCATCCCCTATCATTCTCCTAAGCATTTAGCTTTTTGCAGCTATCAACGCCACCGCCCTATAATAGCATTGGAATCTTATCCGCATAGCATCAATTACATGGGCTTTACTTATTTACATTGGATTATTTATTTAATTGTAGGGACATCGCTTTGCGATGTGAGGCATATTTGCGCAATTAACCGCATTGGGCGGTAGCGATAGCGCTCACCCATGCTCCACATCGCAAAGCGATGTCCCTACAACAGATCGACAATTTGGAGCTACCGAGCGCGAAAGCGTGTCCATCAGCGCGTAGGGGGGAAAACATCGTAGCTATAGCGTAACAGCGGGTGATGTGAGGTGGACGTAAGAGGGGGTTATGGCTGAATTTTAAGGGTTTTTGGATAAAATTTGTGTGTGAGTTGTTATTATATTGTGTAATTTCGCTTTCCGAAACCGGAACCGCGCATGGAGCGGGGTTTCCGCACACGTTATCAGCTACAGACTATGAGAAAGTTACCCGTAATATTACTCGTCATTTCGGCTGCGGCACTGATAGCCGTAGGCGCCACACGCAGCTCAAAGAGCGACATCTCGCGCAATCTCGACACGTTTGCCTCCATCTACAAGGCTCTGCAGACCAGCTACGTTGACACCATCGACGCCGACAAATCGATGAACACGGCCATCTCGGCCATGCTCAACGAGATAGACCCTTACACCGAATACATCCCCGAAAGCGAGCAGGATGAGTTTCTCACCATCTCCACGGGCGAATACGGCGGTATAGGCGCATACATCATGCAGCGCCCGGAGGGTGGCGTGCAGGTGACGGAACCGCGCGACGGCACCCCCTCGCAGAAGGCGGGCCTGCGTCCCGGCGACATGTTTCTGATAATCAACGGCGACAGTGTGACCAATGCCGACAGCAAGACCGTGAGCAACATGCTGCGCGGACAGGCCGGAACAGACGTGAAAGTGACCGTGAAACGTCCGTACGTGACCGACTCAATCCTCGACTTCACCATCACCCGCTCGAAAATCGACATCAATCCCGTACCCTACTACGGCGTGGAACGCGGCGACATCGGTTACATCCAGCTCACAACCTTCAACGACAAGACCTACGAGAAGACCCGCGACGCCCTCAAGGCGCTCAAGAGCAATCCGGCGGTGAAGTCGATTGTGCTCGACCTCCGCGGCAACGGCGGCGGCCTGCTTGAAAGCGCCGTGCAGGTGGTAAGCCTGTTCGTGCCGAAGGGCACCGAGGTGCTTCGCACCCGCGGCAAGGGGCTGCAGAACGAACGCATCTACAAGACACCCTATCAGCCTGTGGACACCGACATTCCGCTGGCCGTGCTGGTCAACAGCGGCTCCGCCTCGTCGGCCGAGATTGTGACCGGCGCTCTTCAGGACCTCGACCGCGCCGTGATTGTGGGCGACCGCTCGTTCGGCAAGGGTCTGGTGCAGTCCACCCGTCAGCTCCCCTACAACGGTCTGCTGAAGGTGACCATCGCAAAATACTACATCCCCTCGGGACGCCTCATCCAGGCCATCGACTATTCACACCGCAATGCCGACGGCTCGGTGGGACGCATCCCCGACAGCCTCACCACCGTGTGGCACACCCGCGCCGGACGTGAGGTACGCGACGGCGGAGGCATCACCCCCGACCTCAAGGTAGAACTGCCCGAAGGCAACCGCCTCCTCTACAATATAATCCGCGACAACTGGAGTTTCGATTTCGCCAACCGGTATGCGGCCACGCATGCCACCATCCCTCCGGCCGAGCAGTTCGAGGTGACCGACACCATATTCAACGAATTCAAGGCGTTCATCAACCCCGACAAATTCAAGTACGACCGCACCACCGACCTCATCATGGAGCAGCTGGAGAAGGCTGTGAAAACCGAGGGCTATCTCGACACTGCCGTACAGGCACAGATGGACACGCTTAAAAACCTGCTGCGCCACGACCTCAACCACGACCTTGACCTCAACCGCAAGGCCATAAGCCAGTATCTCGCAGGCGAAATCGTGGAACGCTATTACTCGGAACGCGGCGGCATCATACAGGCGCTCAAAACCGACATCGAGCTTGACTCGGCCGCAGCCGTGCTCCATTCGCCCGAGCGCTACCGCAGCATCCTGGCTCCGGCAAAGCACTGACGGCCATGCATGCCACGCACTGCCTGACGCCCCTCTCCCTCCCCTCAATTGTCTATCAACCGTTATACCGTTTGTTTTGACTGAATTATCTGAAACCGAGAGCGTGTTTCTCTCTGCGGCACGTGCCAAAGCGCTGAAAAAGGCCGTTGCCCTGGCAAAGAAGAGCAAAGTGAACCTGCGCGGGCTGGCCGGATCGGCTCCGGCCATGGTGTTCGCGTCGCTGCCCGATCAGGGGCAGCCGTTATTGGTGGTGACCGACTCGCTCGACGATGCCGGCTACATCTATCAGGACCTTACCAAACTGATGGGAGAGGAGGCGGTGTCTATGTTTCCTTCGGCCTACCGCCGCGACATAAAATACGGACGTGTGGAGCCCGCCCAGCAGATAATGCGCATCGAGACACTCAACCGCTGGCACGACGACCGAAGCCTGCGCATCGTGGTCACCTACCCCGAGGCGATGGCCGAAAAGGTGGCCTCACGCACCGACCTTTCGGCACACACGCTTCACCTGAAGGTGGGCGAGGAGATCGACATAGAGCAGACGCGCCGGTGGCTGCGCGACAACGGATTCTCTGAAGTGGACTATGTGTACGAGCCGGGCCATTTCGCCGTGCGCGGATCCATTGTCGACATTTTCGGCTACTCCTCGGAATATCCCTACCGCATCGACCTTTTCGGCGACGAAATAGAGTCCATCCGCGATTTCAACGTGGAGACACAGCTCTCCGACCGCAAGGTGGATTCCGTGGCCATAACGGCCAACGTGGCCGGCAGCGATGCCGACACCCACAGCATACTCGACTTCATCAGTCCCGACACACTCATTGCCGTGCGCAACGAGGACTTCGCCCTTTCGCGCATCAAGGCGGTGACCTCCGAAACGTTCAGCACCTCGGCAATGCTCGCCGACGAAGGGGACGCCTCGGCAATGAAGAACCTTATCGACGCCGAAGCCTTTGCCTCTAAGTGGGCCGGGATGGCAAAGATACACTTCTCGTCGGCCGGAGCCGACAGCCACGACGAACCGGAGTTCGTGCAGAAAACCGGAGTGGCCACACTGAATTTCAACTGCTCGCCGCAGGGACTGTATCATAAAAACTTCGACCTCATAGCCGACTCGTTCCGCACATTCCTCGAACAGGGCTACCGAATCCTGATTCTGAGCGACAGCGAGAAACAGACCGACCGACTAAAAGCCATATTCGCCGAACGCGCCGACAACATCCCGTTCACACCCGTGCACTCCACCCTGCATGAAGGCTTTGTGGACCACATGACGCGCACCTGCTTTTTCACCGACCATCAGATTTTCGACCGTTTCCACAAATACACGCTGAAAGCCGAACGCGCACGCAGCGGCAAGCTCGCACTGTCGCTCAAGGAACTGGCAGCCATAGAGCCGGGCGACTTCATCGTGCACACCGACCACGGCGTGGGACGTTTCGGCGGCCTGCTGCGCACGCAGGTGAACGGCTCGACGCAGGAGATGATCAAACTCATCTACAAGAACAACGACTGCATTTTCGTCAGCATCCACGCTCTGCACAAGCTTGCCAAATACCGCGGCAAGGAGGGGGTGGAACCTACTGTCAACAAACTCGGCTCCGGCGCATGGAACAAGCTCAAGGAGAAGACCAAGAGCAAACTCAAGGACATTGCCCGCGACCTCATACGCCTCTATGCCGCCCGAAAGGACGAGAAGGGATTCAGCTTCTCGCCCGACTCCTACCTGCAGCACGAGCTGGAGGCATCGTTCATCTACGAGGACACCCCCGACCAGACCACAGCGACGGCTGCCGTGAAGAAAGACATGGAAAGCCCACGGCCGATGGACCGCCTCGTGTGCGGCGACGTGGGTTTCGGCAAAACCGAAGTGGCCATCCGCGCGGCATTCAAGGCCGTGGCCGACAACAAGCAGGTGGCTGTGCTGGTGCCTACCACTGTGCTTGCCTACCAGCATTTCAACACGTTCCGCGAGCGCCTGGCCGACTTCCCTGCAAGGGTGGAATATCTGTCGCGCGCCCGAACAGCCAAACAGACCAAACAGATTCTGGCCGACCTGGCCGAAGGGAAGATAGACATCCTCATAGGCACCCATCGCATTGTGGGGAAGGACGTGAAATTCCACGACCTCGGTCTGCTCGTAATCGATGAGGAGCAGAAATTCGGTGTGGCGGTAAAAGAGAAACTCAAGCAGCTGAAAGTGAACGTCGACACGCTCACCATGAGCGCCACCCCCATTCCGCGCACGCTACAGTTCTCGCTGATGGGCGCCCGCGACCTCTCGGCCATCACCACTCCTCCCCCCAACCGCTGGCCCATCGTGACATCGGTCAACACCCTCACCGACGACATCCTGGAGGAGGCCCTGAATTTCGAGCTGAGCCGCAACGGGCAGGCGTTTATCATCAACAACCGCATCGAGGGGCTGTATGACCTTGAGGCGATGGTGAAACGCGTTGTGCCCGATGCACGCACCCTCGTGGCGCACGGACAGATGCCCCCCGACAAGCTCGAACAGGCCATCATCGATTTTGCCAACCACGATTACGACGTGCTGCTGGCAACAACCATAGTGGAGAGCGGCATTGACATGCCCAACGTGAACACCATCATTGTGAACAATGCCCAGAACTTCGGTCTGAGCGAACTGCACCAGCTTCGCGGACGCGTGGGACGTTCGTCCCGCAAGGCGTTCTGCTACCTTATGGTGCCACCCGGAAATCCGCTGACCCCAGTGGCACGGCGCCGACTGCAGGCCATCGAAAGTTTCAGCGACCTCGGCAGCGGCATACACATAGCCATGCAGGACCTCGACATCCGCGGTGCCGGCAACCTGCTCGGAGCAGAGCAGAGCGGATTCATAGCCGACCTCGGCTACGAGACGTACCAGCGCATCCTCAAGGAGGCCGTGACCGAACTGCGCACCGAGGAATTCTCGGATACGTTCACTTCCGAACAGCCCCAGGATGAGACGGAATTTGTGGCCGACTGCACCATCGAGAGCGACATGGAGCTGCTTCTGCCGGCATGGTATGTGCCGCAGGAGAGCGAACGCATCTCGCTTTACCGCGAGCTTGACAACATTGAACGCGAGACAGAACTGCGCGAATTCGGCGAGAATCTGGTGGACCGTTTCGGAAAAATACCGCCTGAGACAGCCGAACTGATTCGCGTGCCGCGTCTGCGCCGCCTCGGGCGACAACTCGGCATCGAGAAGATTTCGCTGAAACAGGGTCAGATGTACCTCTATTTTGTCGACGATTCAAACAAGGCTTATTACCAGAGCCCCATGTTCGGCCGCCTCATCACCTACCTGCAGCAGAACCCCTTGCGGGTGAAAATCCGCGAGAAAGCCGGTCGCCGCAGTTTCGCCATAGCCAACGTAGGCAATGTGGAGACCGCCGTGGCCATCCTATCCGAGGTGCATTCCCTCCCCTCGGCATGATTACATGTAGCGCATGATTGTTGAGGCGCGGCGGCGCATATAGGCTGTAGGATTGGCAGCGTCGCGTTTCAGCGGATTCGGCAGCGACACCGCGATAAGGGCGCACTGGCGCTTGGTTAGGGCCGACGCCGGTTTGCCGAACAGCTGTGTGGCAGCCGCCTCGGCGCCATATATGTCTGGACCCATCTCGATTGAATTGAGATACACCTCAAGGATGCGCTCCTTACTCCAGAAAAGTTCAATCAGAACCGTAAAATAAGCCTCCAGGCCCTTGCGCACCCATGAATGGCCCGGCCAGAGAAACACATTCTTGGCCGTCTGCTGTGTGATGGTGCTTGCCCCGCGCTGGCGTTTTCCCCGACGGCTTTCGTCGATGGCGTTCTGTATCTCCTTGAAATCAAATCCGTGATGGTCGTAGAACCGTCCGTCCTCCGACGCCACCACCGCACGCGGCATCCACTGCGACATCTCGTCGAGCGGCACCCAGGTGTGATGCCATCCGCGGAAGCGGTCGCCGTCGGCATCGGCCTGTACCGCCCTTATCACCATGAGCGGAGTGACCCACACGGGCATCCACCGCAATATCACCACTGCAAACACTGAGCTGCCGAAAAAAAGTATGGCCACCCATTTCAGAATTCTCAATAAAGTCCTCATCGGTCGTATTCCTGATTTTTCCGCAAATGTAGCGATTCTTCGCCATTAAAATCATAAATTTGTGATGCATTCACAATCACGCGCCGCCATGACCACCGCCTCCATCGTCACATACCTCACCGATCCGGCAGAGCTTTCAACCTGTCTCGGCTGCCTCGTGGCCGATGGAATTGAACGTATCTGGGTGGTTGACAATTCTGCGGACGGAACTCTGACTGAAGCCCGCGACGCCATCCGGAAAGTCTGCCTGCAGTTCAACAACGTGGAGTTCATCCCTATGCCTGAAAACCGTGGTTACGGCACCGCCCACAATGTGGCCATCCGTCGGTCAATGGCGATGTATTCCGACTATCATCTGGTAATAAATTCCGACGTTACATTTGCCCGAGGCACCATAGCGGCCATAGAGACATTCATGAACGGTCGCCCCGACGTGGGACAACTGCAGCCCAGAATGGTGTTCCCCGACGGGAGGGAACAGCTGTCGGTGCGACTGCTGCCTACGCCGCTTGACGTTTTCGGGCGCCGGTTCATCCCCGGATTCCGTAATTCACGACGCAACGCCCGCTACACACTCGCGTCAATGCGTCGTGACCGCGCAGCCAACGTACCTTACCATCAGGGAAGCTTCTTGTTTTTGCGCAACGACACCCTCCGGCACACCGGGCTGTTCGACGAGCGCTTCTTCATGTATCCCGAGGACATCGACCTCACCCGACGCATCCATGCCGTAGCCAACACACTTTATTGGCCCGGCGTCACCGTGGTGCATGCTCACCGTGCGGCCAGCTACCGCAGCATGCGCATGGCCTGGATTCATGCCGTGAACATGGCGCGATATTTCAACAAATGGGGATGGTTCCGCGACCGGGAACGCCGTGTGGTCAATGCTGCTACAATCAGGGAGGTAGAGGGCTAAATATTCCAAAATTAATTGCAATAATTCACAAAAAATATTAATTTTGCATCACCCTTGAGCATCGCACCACAATCTAAGCCACTATTGTACTGACACAAACCAATCTACAATAATTAATCAATTACTTCCGCAATGAAAAAACTTTTATTCGGCGCAATCGCAGCCGTAGTGCTGGCTCAGCCCGCCATTGCTCAGGATTCGGAAAACCTTGATGTGTGGAAACGCAACAAAGGCATCACTCTGAGCTACATCACACACCAGAGCCTGAAAGACACAGATCCTCAATTTCCGAATGCTGAAATTCCGATTGAATCATTCCAGTACGACAGCAAATCCGGCTTCTCCTTCAGCACCGGTACAACATACCTCTGGCCACGTAGCGCCGGATGGGGCAGGTAACCGCCTCAAAGTCGGTGTGGACGCCCGCTGGTTCGACATCAGCTATGTTAAATACAAGAAATATCCCAAAGTAAACGGAGTCCAGATTGAGGACTGGATGTTCGATCCGAACAGTGATTATGACTTCGATTACGATGACGACTATGGCTATGATTACAATGACGAGGAATTTGACACCGAGAACCTTGACACCCAGCAGCTTCATCTCGGCGTAGGCATCGGTCCTGCCATTGCTTTCGTACCCTTCTCAAGTGCCAACAGCGCCCTGCGTTTCCTCCGCGTCAACCTTTACGGACACTTCAACCCCTCAGCATCGGCCGTCCTGTATAAAAACCACAAGGGCGACACCGAAGCAAGCTGGGCATTCGTTGCAGCCTACGATTTCGGCATGAACTTCCAGTGGAAATACTTCACCCTCGGCTTCGAGGGTCGCTGGGGCAAAGCAAAATACAACTCCATCATCAGCGAGGATGAAGATGAATGGGATTATGATCCAACCACAGGCGAGGCCTCATACAACAGCGACAAAAAACGTTCGTTCAAGAACTCGTCGTTCCGCATCGCCCTCGGTTTCCGCTTCTGATTTCCCCGTTAATTCGCAATAATATTCCGGCCGGAATGTGCGCACAAACCGCACGCTCCGGCCGGAGTCCTTTTTTAGATTTGCATAATTATCCGATTTTTCGTAACTTCGCGCGATTTAAGACGTCAAAAAAATATAGTATAGAATGAATCCAATCAAAAAAACCATCACCCTGCCCGACGGCCGCGAGATCACACTCGAAACCGGTAAGCTGGCCAAGCAGGCTGATGGAGCCGTGGAGCTCCGCATGGGCAACACCATGCTGCTTGCCACCATCGTATCGGCCAAAGAGGCCGGAGAGGGCGTTGATTTCATGCCTCTCACTGTAGATTACAAAGAAAAATTCTCATCGGCCGGCCGTTTCCCCGGCGGCTTCCTCAAACGCGAAGGACGCGCATCCGACTATGAGATTCTCACATCACGTCTGGTCGACCGCGTGATGCGTCCCCTGTTCCCCGACAACTACCACGCTGAAACCTTCGTCAACATAACAATGTTCTCGGCCGACGGCGTAGACATGCCCGACGCACTTGCCGGTCTGGCCGCATCGGCAGCCATCACCTGCAGCGACATCCCCTTCAACGGCCCCATCTCCGAAGTGCGTGTGGCCCGTGTTGACGGTGAATTCGTAATCAACCCCACTTTCGAGCAGCTCGAACGTGCCGACATGGAGCTCATGGTCGGCGCCACCTACGACAACATCATGATGGTGGAAGGCGAGATGGACGAAGTGTCGGAAGCCGACCTCCTCGCCGCCCTCAAGGCAGCCCACGAAGAGATCCGCAAGCACTGCAAAGTTCAGCTCGAACTGGCCGAAGCAGCCGGCAAGACCGTGAAACGCGAATATTGCCATGAGGTGAACGACGAAGAGCTCCGTGCCGATGTAAAAGCCAAATGCTACGACAAGGCTTACGCAGTGGCCAAAGCCGGCTGCGCCGACAAGCACTGGCGTCAGGACTCGTTCGACGCCATCTGCGACGAATATATCGAATCGCTCCCCGAAGAGGAACGCGACGAGAAAGCACCCCTGGTAAAACGCTACTATCACGACGTGGAGCGTGACGCTGTTCGCCGCTGCATCCTTGATGAAGGCATCCGTCTGGACGGCCGCAAAACCACCGAAATCCGCCCCATCTGGTGCGAGACCGACTATCTGCCCGGACCTCACGGATCGGCAGTGTTCACCCGCGGCGAGACCCAGAGCCTCGCAACCGTGACCCTCGGCACCAAACTTGACGAGAAGATTCTCGACGACGTGCTCAACCAGGGCCGCGAGCGCTTCCTACTCCACTACAACTTCCCCCCCTTCTCAACCGGTGAAGCACGCCCCACCCGCGGTGTTGGCCGCCGCGAAATCGGTCACGGCAACCTGGCACACCGCGCCATCAAGCGCATGTTCCCCGCCGACTTCCCCTACGTTTGCCGCGTGGTGAGCGACATCCTTGAAAGCAACGGCTCATCCTCTATGGCCACCGTTTGCGCCGGCACACTCGCACTGCTCGATGCAGGTGTGAAACTGCGCCGTCCCGTCAGCGGCATCGCCATGGGCCTCATCTCCGACAGCGCTACAGGCAAATATGCCATCCTCAGCGACATCCTCGGCGACGAAGACCACCTGGGCGACATGGACTTCAAGGTGACAGGTACACGCAACGGTATCACCGCCACACAGATGGACATCAAGTGTGACGGCCTCAGCTACGAAATCCTCGAACGCGCCCTTAACCAGGCGAAAGAGGGACGTCTGCACATCCTCGACATCATCGAGCAGACCATCCCCGCAGCCCGCGAGGACTACAAGCCCCACGTGCCCCGCATCGTCACCATGACCATCCCCAAGGACCTCATCGGTGCAGTGATCGGCCCGGGCGGAAAGATTATCCAGGGCATCCAGGAAGAATCGGGCGCAACAGTCTCGATCGACGAAATCGACGAAGGCGGCTACATCGAAGTAGCAGCAGCCAACAAGGAATCCATCGACAAGGCTCTTGCAATGATCAACGCCATCGTGGAACTCCCCGAAGAAGGCAAAGTATACACCGGCAAGGTACAGACCATCCAGGACTTCGGCGCATTCGTTGAATTCATGCCCCACCGCGACGGTCTGCTCCACATCTCTGAAATCTCATGGGAACGTCTGCCCGACATGGAGGCATCCGGCATCAAGGAAGGCGACGAACTCACCGTGAAACTCATCGAGATCGATAAGAAATCCGGCAAGTACCGCCTCTCGCTGCGTGCCCTCCAGCCCAAACCCGAAGGCTACGTAGAACCCGCCGAGCGTCCCCGCGCACCCCGCCGTGACAGCGACCGTGGCCCTCGCCGCGATGGTGACCGTCCCCGCGGACCTCGTCGCGACAACGACCGCCGTCCCCGCCGCGACTAATCGCCCCTGCCAACCCTCCGGCCCCAGCCGGAATCATCCAATACTACAAAGCAACAGGCGCTGTGCAAGAATTACGTTTTGCACAGCGCCTGTTCTTTATTTCAGAGTGGGGCTCTTCGGCAGCCCCGCACTTGTCATGGAATCACAATCTTCAGTGAATCCATGCCGGCTGACAGAATGTAGCAACCGGAAGCAGCCACATTGAGCCTTACTGTATTGCCATCACAGTTTTGCCGACATACAAGCCGACCACTCATATCCATCAGTCGCACAATGGAATTGCCGTATAAGCCGGTCACAATAATGTTTTTACCATCGATTATTACCATGGTATCATCTATCGATACGGTTTCAACCCCGGATGCCTTTGTGACCGTTATGTTGCATTCATCTGCAGCCCAAGGATAACTCCGGGTGCTCGCCGTGATGACAGCCGACCCTGCCGCCACGGCAGAAATGAGACCGTTGTCGTCCACAGTGACGGCATCTGAATTTGACGATTGCCATATCACGGCGCCGCTGTCCACCGCATCAATGGGGTCTACCGTAGCTGTGAGCTGGAAAGTATCATTCTCTTTCAACGTCAGGCCGTGCTCATTCAATGTCAGGTTTTTAGCATAGGTAACTACTTTGATCTGGCACTCTGCGTTTACATCCGAGCCATCTGTGGCACGACAGGTGCCTACAACTTCGCCTCTTGCATAAGCCTTAAATACATTGCCTTCGAACGAGCCGATTACGGGGTTGGAGCATTCCCAGACCAGCGTCTTATTGCTTGCATTCTCAGGAATGACCACCGGTTTGAACTCATATTGAGTACCTTTTTCTACCGTGATCTCCGATGGAATCGTGATGCCCTGGACATAGACAGGTCTGACAGTAACAAGATACGACTGAGTAATTCCATTAACAGTCGTCGCCGTCACATACGCCTCTCCCGGCTTTTGTCCAATCAGTACGCAAACACTATTGTCCCAAGCCTGGATTTTTAGAATTGATTCGTCTGACACATTCCAGGTGATAGACTTATTGCTCGTTGTTACAGGACTTATCTGTGCATAAATACTGATTGTTTCCTTATCCTTTATTTCCGATACGTCGGAAGAAAGAGCGATGTTTTCAGCCGGAGTTTCTATAATTGTCAACATTATTTTATCTGACACATTCCCGGCATTAGCATATATATCCAAAACGCCTAAATCAGAATGAGCTGTAACCAATCCGTTTTCATCAACAGTGGCTCTGTAGTCGGCGTTTGATATCCAACGGACACTCTTGTCCGTTGCGTTTTCAGGCAGAACGGTTGCAGTCAATTGCAATGTCTCACCATCTTTCAGGATTGTTGAGCCGTTGGCTGAAATTGTGATTGATTCAACCGATATTTCACTTACAATCACTCTGATTGTATTGAAAACACCTGAACCATCAGCTGCCAGCGCATCAATATCAACTTGTCCGGGAGCAATTCCGGTTACAATGCCGTTGTTGTCGACAACAGCAATATTTGAATCTTTGGATTCCCACGTCAGACTCTTGTTCGTGGCAGTTTCAGGATATACAATCGGATTTATCCGAGCTTGTTCATCTATTCGGATTGAAATATATTCCTGTTCGAAATCAATACGTTCCACCGGAGTCTCAACAACGGTGAACTCTACTGTATCATACGGATATTCCGATTCGTTATCAGCAAATGCTCCTGCCCAGCTTGTGCCGACTCCAACCGCTGTAACCAAACCATCTTCGGAAATATTCAATATCGCGGGAGACATTACTAACCATTTGATATTCTTATCAGTGGCGTTTTCGGGAAGAACGTTGGCAGATAATTTGGCTGTTTCTCCCACTTTTAATGTGGTAGGACCATCGTAATCAATGATTACCTCGGAAATAGGAGTTGGGTGGACATATATCCTTGCCTCTGCTTTCAACTCTGTACCATCAGTAGTAGAGACTCGTACAACAGTATTACCTATGGCATTGGCGTGTACAGTACCACTGCTGTCGACCGAAGCAATACTTTCATCATCCGACCTCCAGACGAGAGTCTTGTCAGTCGTATTTTCAGGTGTAATGACGGGTGATAAAGTATATTCTTCTCCAACCTTAAGGTCAATATCAGTATGGAAAAGTATCAGCGATTCAGCACGAATCGGCTCGACTGTAATTTCCACACACGCTGATTTATCACCGGCAGTGGCTTTGATTGAAGCATTGCCGACGGAAACAGCGGTGACAAGACCGGCATTGGTGACTGTAGCGACCGTAACGTCCGACGACGTCCAGACTACAGTCTTGTCAGTGGCGTTTTCAGGTAGGACGGTTGCATTAAGCTGAAGCGTTTGTCCAGGCTTAAGCGTGGTAGAACCGTTGGCGGTTACAGATACACGTTCAACAGGGGTTGTGACAACTGTAACTTTACAGGTCGCTGACACACCTGAACCGTCATTGGCAGTAACAGTGATGTCAGTCTCTCCCATAGCAACGGCGATAATGTTGCCGTTGCCGTCAACAGTGGCGACTGCTGTATTGGAAGAAGACCATTTAAGTGATTTGTCTGTTGCATCCACCGGATTAACCACAGCTTGGACTTTTATTGTCTGATTTACTTTAAGTGATAGTTCCTGAGGGACACCATCTATTGAACTTATCAGAGTAGGTAAGACTGTAATATAGACGAGATCCTGCTGTCCGGCAGAGTTGGTAGCGCTAATCCAATTGTTCTCAACCGGCGCCACTGCTGTTGCCAAACCATTCGCATCTATAGTAACACCACCGGTTTGAGACATCCACGACACAGACTTGTCTGTAGCGTCTTGGGGAAGAACCGTTGCATTAAACTGAATGGTTTCACCAATTCGCAATGTAAAAGGGCCTTTAGGCTCAATGCTGATACTCTCGGCCGGGGCAGCTCCAACTGTAATATGACACGTCGCGGATTTATTCGAGCCATCCGCGGTGGTGGCAGTAATTTCACATTCTCCAAGTGCATGAGCAGTAACCAGCCCCTCTGAATTTACTGTCGCAATATCCTCATTTGAGGAAACCCATGTAACAGATTTATCGGTGGTAGTTTCAGGAGTGAAAGATGCGGTCAATTGAATTGTTCCCGAGACTTTCAGGGCTGCCGTCGTTCTATTAAGGGCTATTGCTTCGGCTAGCGTTGAAATTACCGTAATGGATAATGTAGCTTCTTTGGCGCCCGATTTCGCGGATATAGTGGCTGTTCCAACCTGTTTCGCCGTGACTAATCCATTTTCGTCAACTGATGCTATCTCTGAATTGCTTGACGACCATGATACCGATTTATCGGTTGTCGTTTCAGGTGTTATAATAGCTGTTAGCTGAACCGTCTGCAAAGCCTTCAATGTAGTCGAGCCATTTGCCTCGATAGTAACGCCTTCTACAGGCGTAGGAACAACGGTAACACGACATTCTGCGACCACATTGCTACCATCAGTAGAAGTTGCCGTTACAATGGCTTCACCAACAGAGTTAGCTGTAACATTGCCATTAATATCCACAGATGCGACTGCATTGTCGGACGATGCCCATGCGATGGTTTTATTTGTGGCATTTTCGGGCGTGACTGTAGCTGCTAATGTTACCGTTTCGGTCGCTTTCAGAGAAACCGCGTCTGGATTTAATACGATTGAACTTACAGGAGTAGGGATAACATTAAATGTCATGTAGGCGGACTTCCCATTGGATGTGGTCGCGCTTACCCATGCTTCTCCCAATCCTACTGCCTTCAATAATCCTTCAGGACTAACAGAGAGGACTTCCGCGCTTTGAACCAGCCACGTCACGCTCTTGTCTGTGGCATCTTCGGGAAGCACTACGGCTGATAGCTGCGCTGTCTGACCGACATGGAGCGATGTAGCACCATTATATTCAATAGATACGCGCTCTGCCGGTGTCGGGATTACACTAACTTTCACTTTGGCGGAAAGCGAAGAACCATCCTGAGTTGATACAATAACCTCGGTTTCCCCAAGGCCAACGCCGGTTATCGAACCTTTATTGTCAACAATGGCTATATTTTCATTCGCCGAGCTATATAATACAGCTTTATTTGTGGTAGTATTCGGAGCGACTGTAACTGCAATGTTTACGCTTTCTCCAACTTTGAGAGTGATTGACTGGGGAAAAACAGACAGCGATTCAGCGAGTGTCGGGACAACTGTCAGTGTAATAACTGCTGTTTGCCCGGCGCTATTCGATGCGGTTATCGTTGCTTCTCCAACTGAAATTGCCGTTACCAAACCATTTGAATCTATTTCAATAATATTGGTATTGCTTGATGTCCATGCAATGGTCTTGTCTGTGGCATTTTCCGGAAGAACAGTTGCCTCAAGCTGAAGAGTTTCTGCTACTTTCAGATTAGCTTGATTCGGATTCAATGAAATTGATGTGGCCGGTATCGCTAAAACCACCTCACCCGACTGCGTAGAACATGCTATCTCCTGATTATCGAATGTTATAAATGCTTCGGAAACATTAATCTTTCCACCCTTGAAATCAGTGGCAGCCTTTACTTTGAAATAGCAGAGAATGCCTTCCTTAAAGGGATTCTCGGGCTTAGTGCCAAAACCCAATATGCTTAGCGTTGTCCCGATTGCATTGGAAGTGATCTGATAACCGGAAGAATAATCATCTCCTAAAACAGCGTAGCCACCGGTATCCTTAACAAATTCCAACCCCTCAGGGAGTATTACTTTGGCTTGAAAACCGCGAACATCAGAATTGTTTGTGCAATGCAGAATAATAGGAACGGTCGCAACCTTTTCCGAATGAATTACTACGTCCCCGACTTTAAACTGAGGTTCTCCTTCAGAAACCCCGGCATTCTGCGCTTTGCCAGTCAGAAGCACTCCGTTGCCATAACTCTCTTTACGGCCAAAAGCCGATAGAGGTAGCGCAAGAAGAATGAATATGTATAACAGCTTTCTTAACGTTCTCATTTATCAACTATTAATTTGGTTTTGTATGAGTCAATTGCAACGATATATAGACCAGGAGCAAGACTTACGGAATAATCATCCGAAACGATTAAAGAGCGATAAACTGTTTTGCCGGAGATATCATATACATTCAGTCGCTTACCAATAGCACCGCTGATATGTAAACATCCATCTCGAGAAGATAAACCACAAGACTCCAAATCAACATAATCAATGTTGGATGTAACCCCGGGAGCAATTACATTAGCCAGATTATATTCCAAAGCATTCGGGTCGGCGGCAATAATATTTTTAATCTCGATTTCTGAAGTATTATTGATGTCCAACCATATTATCCTCTCGCTTTTATCGATAGCCGCACTCTCCATTGAGAATATGATGGCACGAACCGTATCGTCATTAATCTGCGATACAGTCAGGCTATGAGTTGCCTCAAGCGAATTATCAAGAATTATATCTTCCGGGCGTATACCATCGGCGTGAATGTCACATTGAAAGGCCGTTACATCATAGTCGCAAGCAACGGTTATTCCACTAATGCCATTATTGGAGCGCAAAACCTTCAATTCGCCGTTAGTCATTGCCGACACTCTGGATTCAGCCTTTACAATCACATCCATATCGTCAGGATTGTATTCTGATACCGCATCAATAATCTGCGATACATCGAGCAGCGAAACTCTGCCATCAAGGTTCATATCACCGCAAATTTCATCAAACGTACCAGCCGGTTCAATCCCTATTATATAATTGGCATCGGCTACAGCATCAGACACCGTTATCTTCTCGCTATGATTAACATCACCGATTTCATAGATATTTGAATAACTTAACCAGCCACTACTGCATCTATACGTCACACCACTGCCTGCGGGAACACGAATAATTATATCGGTATTGGAGGGGAGCGAAGTCTTTAAACATAATGGCGGTTCTGGATTTAAACTTTTAATTGATTCAAAATTGTCACAACCCTTGAACGCACTATCATCAATTGATGTCACCGATTTGCCAATTGTCAGCGAGCCAGTAAAGCCGCCACAATCGTAGAAAGTATTTTTTCCGATTGTTTCTACCGAACTACCTATGGTCAGCGAGCCGGTGAAACCGCTACAATTGTAGAATGCTTTATCTCCAATCGATATAACCGATTCGGGAATTGTCAGCGAGCCTGTGAAACCGCTGCAATTAGAAAAAGCGTTTTCCCCGATACGATTGACAGCGCTGCCAATCGTCAGTGAACCAGTGAAGCCGCTACAATCATAGAAAGCTCTATCTCCGATTGATGTTACCGTTTCGGGTATTGTCAGCGGACCGGTGAGGCCGCTGCAGCCATCAAACGCCCCATCTCCAATTGATATAACCGAATTGCCAATTGTCAACGTACCGGTGAAACCGCTACAGCCCCTGAACGCATTTCCTCCGATTTCCGTAACCGAATTTGGAATTGTCAGCGAGCCAGTGAGACCATCACAAAAACTGAAAGCATAACCTCCAATTGATATAACTGCATCGGAAATTACTAGCGGACCGGTGAGACTCCAACAATTCAGGAAAGCACCGTTTCCAATTGATTTTACAGATTCGGGAATTGTCAGCGGACCAGTAAAGTTCCAACAACCATCGAAAGCATTATTTCCAATTGATATCACGGATGATGGAATTGTAAGTGGACCGGTGAAGCTGCGACAATGATAGAAAGCAGAATTTCCGATCGATGTCACCGAATTACCAATTATCAGCGGACCGGTGAAGTTGCTACAATTGTAGAATGCTTTATCACCAATTGATGTAACCGATTCAGGAATTTTCAGTGAGCCGGTGAGAGAGCTACAGCCAGAGAATGCAGATTCGCCGATTTCGACCACCGTATAGGAACTGTCATCATATGAAATCTGTGTCGGTATTTGCAGACTCCTGAGGTTTGGGTTATTATGACCGGTCAAGACTGCTGTATTTAAAAGATAACCTGTATTAGCAGTAGTAGGAATGTATGTAGAAGTAATAGTGTAAGTAAAATCTCCAACTGTAACATCTTCAGTGGCAGAAGATGCATTGAACACAGCAAGAAAAGCGAAGATGAAAACACATATAATACGTAGGAAATGTCTCATAATATTAGTATAAGTTACCTGTTTGAGCTTATAGAATTTTTGGATTTTTGTTCTAGGAACTTCGACGCCGAAAGGATTGCTTTATAGATATTGTCCTCCACGTAGTTTCTGGCAATTTTAGCGAATATAACCAAGAACAGAGAGAGGATAGGAATCCAAATATACTGACAGCAGTTGCAGGTGAAGAGAATCACGAGCAACGCTCCTGGCATATAGAGAATGCACAAAGCTGCCAGATTCATCAAAAATGCCGAGATGGTTTCCATTGCAGGAACGTTTCCCAATAAACCCGCTCTCTGCACGGCATAGTATTTTTCGAAATATGCATCGATTGCTGACTTGTCTTTTGAGTTAGTCAATATTACCTTTTTTCGAGCTGCTGCTCGTCTGATTCTTATGATATCGTTCTTGTAAAAAATATTTCCAAGACAACAAGAGAACTTGACAGTTGAGATACGATCTACTAACAATGAGAAAAAGAGCCCCAAAATATAGCAGGCAATCAGATAGGTTGCCGTAACGATAGCCGGGTCGAGCTCTCGTCTAAAAATATTGGGACAGAAGAAAATCCATAATGAGGCTAAGAATCCAATCACAAGTCGATTGATTGAATCGTAAAATGTTATACCTTGGAGCGGGTTCATATTATTGTTACTTAATGCCAACGCTCCCAAATGGCATGGTATAAAAAACGAAAAGCGTGAGAGCCGTATCCGTTGCCCGTCACGCCTCTTGAGGCCTACCACAGCCCACCCTTGCAGACGAGCAACGCAGACCTCACGCCGATATGATAATAAGC
>DBFWRP010000174.1:0-1549 GCA_048222005.1 Muribaculaceae bacterium
GTATCCATGCTCCATGCCGGTGTATTGATGAAACTCGGGGGCTACGGATGTTTCCGTATCGCCATGTACCTCATGCCGGAGGCAGCCAACGAACTTTCATGGATATTCCTGATATTAACCGGTATCTCTGTTGTTTACGGAGCATTCTCCGCTTGCGTACAAACGGATTTGAAATACATCAACGCCTATTCTTCCGTGAGCCATTGCGGCCTGGTGCTTTTCGCCTTGCTGATGGCGACCCGCACGAGCTGCACGGGCGCCATCCTGCAAATGCTGAGCCACGGGCTGATGACGGCCTTGTTCTTTGCCCTTATCGGCATGATATACGGCCGGACGCACACCCGTGACGTGCGCGAGTTGAACGGATTGATGAAGGTCATGCCTTTCCTGGCTGTGGGGTACGTCATTGCCGGTCTGGCCAATCTCGGCCTGCCCGGCCTGAGCGGCTTCGTGGCCGAGATGACGGTGTTCGTGGGTTCTTTCGAACATCCCGATGTGTTCCACCGCGCCTGCACCGTCATCGCCACGGTGAGCATCGTCGTCACGGCAGTGTATATCCTGCGTGTGGTGGGCAAGATTCTTTATGGCACGTGCCGCAACCCCGGGCATCTGAAGTTGACGGATGCCACGTGGGACGAGCGTTTTGCCGTCATTTGCCTGATTGTGTGTGTGGCAGGACTGGGACTTGCCCCGTGGTGGGTGAGCGACACCGTCAGTTTCAGTGTAGAGCCTATTGTTTCACATTTTAATCTTCCCTGATCCAAGTCATGAATAGTAATTTATCTGCTATATTGTCTTTGCATGCCGAGCTTTCGTTGGTATTGATTCTGTTGGTAGCCCTCTTGGCCGACCTTTTTGCCGGGCCGCTGCGCCGGCGTTGGTTCCATCCGGCCGTTTGCGTGCTGATGGCCCTCCAGATAGGATTGAACCTTACGCCCGACACCCGCGCACTCTTCGGCGGCATGTATGTCAACACCCCGTTCACATCTATCGTCAAGTCCATCCTTTCGGCCGGCACGTTGCTTATCTTCCTCCAAAGCGGCGAATGGCTAGGGCGGAAAGACACGCATTATAAACAAGGCGAGTTCTACGTGCTGACGCTCGCCACCCTGTTGGGCATGTTCTTCATGGTGTCCGCCGGGCATTTCCTGATATTCTACATCGGATTGGAGATGGCCAGCATCCCCATGGCCTGCCTCGTGGCCCTCGACAAATACCGCCACCACAGCGCGGAAGCCGGTGCCAAGTTTATCCTGAGCACGATGTTCTCTTCCGCCTTGCTGCTCTACGGCCTGTCGTTCATCTACGGCACTTCCGGTACGCTCTATTTTGCCGACCTTCCGGCCATGCTTCAGGGCAGCGCGTTGCAGCAGTTTGCCCTGGTGCTCTTCCTGGCCGGGATGGGATTCAAGATGAGCCTCGTGCCCTTCCATCTGTGGACAGCCGATGTCTATCAGGGGGCACCCACAAGCGTGACGGCTTACCTGAGCGTCATTTCCAAGGGAGCCGCTGCCGTGGCCTTGGCCATCGTCCTGCGTTTTGTGTTCCC
>DBFWRP010000175.1:0-1813 GCA_048222005.1 Muribaculaceae bacterium
CCTCCGCCGCCTACAGGCTTCCGGCTACAAGGGAGTTTTCATGCACGAAGTCCGCGCCGGGGTGAACGCTACGCCCGAAAATGTCGTAAAAGCCTACAAAGAGGTTATTCTCGGCAAAATGAAAAAATAACCCAATCAAATGCCACAAATATGAATAACATAATAAAATTCTATTTGCTCCGAGGCTTGCTACTTTTCTGCACAGGAATAGGATTACTCGCCGTGGGTTGTTCTAATGACAACGACGATTCGTCCCGCGAACTCGCTTCGAAAACCAATTTAACGCTAACGGAATACTACAATGAGCAAGGAACAATAACGGTGCCCGCCTGGGAGAGGAATAACAGGGCCGGACTGTTTGTTACGGACCAAAACGCTCCGGAAGCCGTCTATACAGCACCGATCCAGTCGGGATCACAAAAATCGCTCTTTCTCTTCACGCTCGACGCACCGCAACATGCAACTTCGACGGTCGTCGCATTTTGGCCCTCGGATGCCAATCTCCGCTGTGAAAACGGCACGTTAAAAACTGTCATCCCTACGATGCAAACGGGTTTTGTCACCCCGATTCTCGTCGGCAAGGCCACAGCACAACTCAATGCCTACGAGGGTTGCAGTATGGAACTGAAAAACCTTTTCTGCACGATGTATATCAGCGTCAAGAAAGGCCACTATTCAGTCAGCAAAGTGGTCATAAAGGCCAACGGCGGCGAAGCAATTGCAGGGGAATTCACCGTTGACATCGATGACTGGTCAACATCAGCATCAGAACAGACGATCACTGTAACACTGCCCACCCCCATGGATTGTTCACAGGAAACACAACTGATACCCGTTATGATCGCCCCTGCGACACTCTTGCAAGGGTATACTGTGACCATCTACGATTCCAAAGGCGAAGATATAGCTTTAATCAAAAAAACAGAACCGGTGACCTTGGAGGCCGGAGGCAAGCTCGACACTGATTTGATGGCAGGCCCGGCCTTCCCGAGCCAGTGGATCTTCTCGGCATCGACTGTCGGACAGTACAACTCCTCGTGGAGCGCTTCGAACATGCTTCCGTCGACCTCGGGCAGTTCGGGTTATATATCCGTCGTACGCGGCGAGGCCAACGTCGGGCGTGAATTCACCCGCACGGTCAATTCATACCGTCCCTCCGTCTCGACAATGGTCGAAGGTGACTACTGGCTCTACACCCTGCCCGTAAGGCGACTCGAAGCCGGTACGGCCGTAGAGTTCGACGCCACGATGGCCGGCGAAGCCAATTCGCCCAAATACTTCATCGTGGAGTATCTCGACGGAGGTGTCTGGAAGAGCGTCGAAGAGGACCTGCTCACCGCACCCGAGGACCCCTCGATCCGTTATTCCTACAAGTGCTCGGGCGTGGCCACAGGAACCAACTACCAGCACGCCAGCATCATGCAGACCATCCGTTTCACCGATCCCGTCGAGGGTGCGGTGCAGATCCGCTGCCGCGCTGTGGGTCCTTACACCTGCACGGGTGGTACACAAGACATTTCGGCTGACGACTCAGCAAGTCAATTACCCCAATTCGGGTTCTCGGGCTCTTATGTCCAGAACCTCGGCACGGCGGTCCCGGGCGACACGAAAAAGGTGCTCTGCCTCGGCAACTCGGTCTCCTATTACAGCAACCCGGCGTGGATGCTCAAAGAGATCGCCTGGAACGAAGGCCACTATCTCAATGTCAAGGGGCATTTCAAGGGTTCGCAGAATTTCGGACAGCAGTTGGGGCTGTCGTTCTCGACCGACGCCATCGACATCGGAGGCTACGACTACGCCTTCATTCAGGACC
>DBFWRP010000176.1:0-1009 GCA_048222005.1 Muribaculaceae bacterium
GTCGTTTCCACCCCAAGTTTCTCTATCTGATTGTTATCAAGCACGATCAGCCCTTCGTCGTCATGGACTGTCGCCTCAGCGGTTGGTTGATGTTCGTGGCGCTCATGGTCGTGGTTCTCGTGTCCTTCGTGCGAGTCGGTCTGTCCAGAGCAAGCTGACAGTATGAATGTCATGGCGGCTGCGGAAATCATCCCGCCGATTCGGCGCGCCTTGATAAAAAGGCCGCGTATGTCATAGGTGAGATAGTCGTTGTTAATCATGCCACAAAGTTAGCAAGTTTCTTCTGGTGGGTAATTTAACTATTTCGGGATAAAATTGTATTATTATGAGGTTTTTTGAGTAATTTTGCGCGACAATGCGAATTTTGATAACAGACAGTTGAGTATGAACAGAGAGAACGCAGTGAAGTTTTTAAGTGGGGCATTGATGGCGGGGGGAGCCATCGGAATCGCGGCGACGGTTTACCTTAAAGTAGGGGGAGTGTTGGGCGCGGCCATGTTTGCTTTCGGACTGATCGTGGTGGTGGCGATGAAACTGCCCCTGTTTACCGGGCAGGCCCAGCATGTCTGGGTGCGCAATGGCAATGGTGATTACGCGTTGCTGGGACTGATGTTGCTGCTCAACCTTGCGGGGTGTTTCATCCTCTCGGCGTTGACCTGCACCCCCGAAATCGCTGCGGTTTCCCAGGGCATAATATCCACCCGTTTGGCCAAAGGCCCGCTGATGTGCGGGTTGCTTTCGATCCCTTGCGGGTTCATAATGACTGCGGCTGTGCGGGGGGCAGGGATGAAAGGGAACTGGCTGCCACTGCTTTTCGGTGTGCCTGCCTTTATCATCTGCGGGTTTCCCCACTGTGTGGCCGATTCTTACTATTACGCTTCCTGCGGTCGCGATTTCCTGATGGCCAACGGCTGGAGCCTCCTTGCTGCTTATCTTCCTACGGTCGCGGGTAACTTCTTGGGCTGCAACCTTTATCGTCTTGTGGTGGGGATGCCTGCGTGGTACATGC
>DBFWRP010000177.1:0-1783 GCA_048222005.1 Muribaculaceae bacterium
GATACGGTGCCATTTTCGCCCGTATTTCTTCCCACTTCATTTTTTCATAGTCAATGGCAAAACTTTGGTTCATCTCGTAATCGAACACTGCCATACCATGCACTAACCGCGTTTGACACTTAGCCAAATGACGCTCCCACGGCGTATAACCGAAACGCCAAGCCACGTAGTCCACCGCCCGTAACCGCTCGCGCATCCGCCTCATGGCGTTTTCCGTGAAATCTTTAAAACCGAGCGAATCCGAAACAGCGGAAAACTCGTCATACGGGTAAGCACAAAGCTCCGAAACCCCATGCTCCAAAGAACGCTTCCGCCCAAACGGGCCGGAAGGCGCAGAAGCGCAGGACACCGAACCATCCGCCCGCATGACCATCTCCGTGGTCTGCCCAGGCACGGCATAGAAGTTCAACCACTTGCGGAAATCCTTGCCTTCTATCAACAGTGCCCCTTCCACAGGATACCAAGCCCAGAAACGGAACTCGAACGTGCCATCCTCACGGATATCCACCACGAGGGGGACGCGCTCACCAGTGGTCGGCTCACAACGGCCATACAGCATAGTGGAATAGCCTTGGCTGCGCGAATATCCCTCGATGCGGCCACGGACGCAGGCCGTGTCCGCCGTGAAAAACTGCCGCTCCAACTCGGGTGTCATCACGAACGGCTCCCGTTCCTCGGGCACCTGCGGGGCCTTCCCCTCTTCGTGCACGCCATAGATATTAAACGCCCCTTGCATATTCCCCTCGATAAAATCAAAGAAACGGGTTTTCCGGGGCATAGGCTCAAATAACACCTTGAATTCGCCTTCACCGCTTGGAGGAGTCACATAATGTTCCCCCAGCACAATGCCCTCGCCCCGCAAGGCTTTATACTTCCGATTGTCATCTCCCAGAAGCCAGGAATCCTTGGACATTTGAATCCACCAACCCGGCTTGTATCGCTCGTGGAAACTGATAATCGTAGCAGTGTCGGCAAACTCCACCTTCGTAATACGGATAGTGGAAGTGGTACTGCCCACCCACGCCGGACGGGAGAATGTCCGCGCTTTCCGCGCTGTCGCCTCCGGGGAAGCGGAGCACAGCACGGCCAAAAGCAGCCATGCCCATAACGTTGCCTTGTGTGTTGTTTTCATTTCGGTATTCATCGTTTAAGTGTTTCCTTTTTACGTCTTTATCTTACCACGACTTTCTTCGTCACCAAGTTGCGCCCGTCGGCCGACAACACTTGGACGATATAGAAACCGGGAGACAAGGGAGTCTCTACCGCCGACGCTCCACACAGAAGGTCCGCCACGCAGACACCGGAGAGCGCAGCGACACGTACCTCTGCCGCCACGGGCGACGGCTCCACACGCAACGTGCGTCCGGACACCGACACGACAGGTACGGACGCGTCCATCGCCACTTCGCCTATCCCCGTCTCGTCCGGAAGGTTGGCCGACCCGTAACGGTTCGTATTGCCGAACTTTACCTGATAGGGCCACTGTTCGTCGTTCGCGTCGTTGTCGTCCCACACTTGCCGCCAATATTTCTTCGGGCCTCCGCTCACCACAAAGTAAAGCCGTTTGCAGTCCACCGGACAATCGAAGAATACCGTATCCTTCGGGGTGCCGTACACAGACTTTCCCATGTCGCCATACACCCGGCTGCCATCTTTAAGCAACGCTACAAAGCCATAACGCCATTCCGCGTATGTCGCATTCTTCACACGATAGCCCTCCTGACGGTTCAGGCCTTCAAAACAAGCGGAAACCGTGGAACCGACCCTTTTGGGCAAATTCAGC
>DBFWRP010000178.1:0-5078 GCA_048222005.1 Muribaculaceae bacterium
ATTATGATAGGGGTGAGGCGATCCACAGAGCCGGTGGCTATCCGCTCTGCAAGAGGCATCCCTTCATCGCGCAACTGATTGTAGCGCGACATAAGCAACATGCCGTTGCGGGTGGCGATGCCCAGCAGAGAAATGAACCCTATGATTGCCGGTATATTAAGCTCATCACCAGCAAGCACAAGAATCCACACACCGCCGATAGCGGCAAGGGGCATGTTAATCAGTATCACCAGACTTTGTGCCAGATTCCTGAAATCGGCATACAGCAGCATGAAAATCACCAGCAGAGCCAGCAGTGACGTCAAGGCAAGCGTTCTGGATGCACTCGCTTCGCTTTCAAACTGGCCGCCGTAACTTATGTAATACCCCTCGGGGAGAGTTACATTATCATTGATTCGGTCCTGAATCTCCTCGACCACACTGCGTAGGTCGCGGCCGTCGACATTGGCCGAAATCACCAGACGCCGTGCTACATTTTCCCTGTTGATGGTGTTTGGCCCAGTCGTGGACACCACATCCGCCACCTGACTCAAGGGAATCATCCCTTCGGAGGAGTCGATCATAAGCATGGAGATGTCGGAAATAGAGGAACGTGTATCCTCATTGAATTTTACAGTAATATCATATGGCAGATTGGAGTCGTAGACTTGCGACACAGCCCTTCCGGCAAGCGCCACATCAACCGCCTCGGCAAATTTACCCGGAGTGATTCCATAACGGGCAATCATCTCGCGACGCGGAACTATGTTGAGTTGCGGGCGCTCCATCTGCTGCTCTATATTGGCATCCGTAACACCAGGGACTTCGGAAATCTGTTCCTTTATCTGTTTGCCGGTGGCGAACAGGCGGTTGAGGTCGGAACCAAACAATTTTATTGCTATCTGAGCCTCGGTACCCGAGAGCATGGCGTCGATGCGGTGGGAGATAGGTTGCCCGATCTCGATATTGACACCCGGCAACTCCATGAGCCGCGCACGCAAATCGCGCACCATCTCATTGCGGCTGCGTCCCGATAGCTCATACGGAGCCTCGATCTCCGACACATTCACACCCAGCGAATGCTCGTCAAGCTCGGCACGGCCGGTCTTGCGCGCGACAGTCTTGACTTCCGGCGTCTCCAGAATAATTTCCTCAGCCATGCGTCCGATACGGTCGCTCTCTTCAAGCGATATTCCTGGCAGTGTGGACACGTTGATTGTCATTGACCCCTCGTTGAACGGAGGGAGGAAGCTACGGCCAAGCGTGAAGAATGCCACCACAGCCGAGATGAACAGAACGCCGGTGATGCCAAGGACCACACGTCCGTGCGACATGCACCACGTCAGAGCATGCGAATATCCGGCCTTGAGTTTTTCCGTCAGCCATGGTTGCTTGTCAAGAGCTCCCAACGCTTTCTTGCTTCCAAGCATATAGGAACACAACACTGGCGTTAAAGTCAAAGCAACAATGGTCGATGCAGCAAGTGCCACTATGAACGCGATTCCAAGCGGAATGAGCATGCGCCCCTCCATACCAGAGAGGAAAAACAGCGGGATAAAGCTGGCCACAATTATAAGCGATGAATTGAAAATGGGCGTGCGGACTTCCTTCGACGCATCATACACAACCGCAATGACACTGCGGCGCTCGCCTTCAGGAAGACGGCCGTTCTCTTTCAGTCGTTTATATACATTTTCCACATCGACTATGGCATCATCCACAAGCGAGCCGATGGCGATGGCGATACCACCCAAAGTCATCGTGTTGATTGTCACATCCATTGCCCGCAGAATCAGCACTGTAATGATTATAGACATCGGCAGGGCCACCAATGACACCAGCGTTGTCCGCAGATTCATCAGAAAAAAGAACAGGACAATCACAACCATCAAGGCACCCTCAAACAGCGACTCCTGCAGATTGCCCACCGAGTTGCCGATAAATTCACTCTGACGGAAAATGTCGGATGCGATATTTACGCCTGAAGGCAATGACCTGCCGATTTTCTCAAGTTCCTTATCAATCTTGTCGGTAAGGGCATTTGTGCCCACATGCGGCTGTTTGGTGATGGTAAGCAATACTGCCGGACGCGCCTCAACCGAGGCAACACCCAGTCGCGGCTCTTTGAACCCCATCTCCACATTGCTGATGTCGGCGAGTGTCACGACGCCTCCGGCCGCATTTGGTTTGACCACTGTAGACGCCAGTTTATCACAATCACGGGTGTTGATCACACCCTTTATGATGTACTCATTGCCGTAATTGTACAACGTGCCACCCGCAGCATTCTCATTAATGGCCTCTGCTGCATCAAGCACCTCGGTGAGCGACACACCGAAATGTTTCATTTTGGAAGGAGAGAGGAGTATCTGATACTCGCTGACTTCACCCCCAATCACCGACACCTGCGACACACCTCCGATGGAGAGTAGTCTCGGCCTTATCTCCCTGTCGGCTATCGACCGCAATTCGGCCATGCGTGCCGCAGATGGAGCCTTGATTGAATCGGCATGTGTTGTAGCAGCCGGGTCCGTATATGTCAGTCCCACAATCATTATTTCCCCGAGAATCGAGGATTGCGGTCCAAGCGTAGGAGCCTTCACTCCCTTCGGAAAACTCTCGGCGAGAGGGGCGATTTTTTCAGACACTATCTGACGTGCAACATACACGTCGGTGTCCCAGTCGAATTCCACCCACACCACCGAGAATCCGGTAGCAGAGGAAGACCGCACCCTGCGCACTCCGGTAGCGCCATTCACGGCTGTTTCAATAGGGAATGTCACAAGTTTTTCCACCTCCTCAGGAGCCAGCCCGGGCGATTCCGTCATAACTACCACAGTCGGTGCATTAAGGTCAGGGAAGATGTCGATATCTGTTTTCAGAAGCGCAAAGCATCCGCCAATCAGTATTAACCCCGCCAAAATCAGGGTCACGACACGATTATATAAAGAAAAATGTATTATGCGGTTAAGCATCGGTCAATCTATATGGCAGGTTGTTAGTAAGGGTTTTCAGTTATTGATAATGATACACCGGTCCGATTAATGATTGTGCGAATGCCCTTCAGGCACAACGCCGGAAGTTTCGGCAAGGCGGATGAATGTAACTCCGTCGGTCACAACTTTGTCGCCCGGTGTGAGCCCGGCCACAACCTCAACCCGGTTGCCGGAACTACGTCCAAGCGTCACAGGACGTTTCTCATAACATTCGTCATCAATCTGCACATAGCAGAACATTTCGCCCTGCTGCTCACTCAAGGCACTCAACGGCAGAGAAAGCACGCCATCCTTCTTTGCAGTGTGCAGATAAACCTCGCAAAACGTTCCAGCTGTCAATGTGCCGTTGTTGCTCAAGGAAAAATAAACCGGAATAAAACCATCCACGGCCACGGGTGCACTCGCCGCACTGATTCTGGCCCCATTGAGTTCCGTTATGTCAAGCACATCCGACGAAGACGCGGCACGGAATGACGCGCCACTCAGTGCAGATGCTTCAGCCGCATATCTTTGCGGCAGATATGCCGTAAGCACCAATGAGTTGCCACTGCTGATCTCAACAATCGGCATTCCGGCCTCCACACCCTGCCCCTCGTTGGCAAATACGCCTGTGATTACTCCGCTTATAGGAGCCGACACGGCGCTGCCTGAGGCCGATACATTCGCTCCGACAGCCGCTTTGGCTGTTTCATAAGCCTGTAGGGCTGCATTATAATCACGTGTTGACACAATTCCGTCGGCATGCAGTGGGGCGAGGCGGTCAAGCTCACGCTTCGCTGCATTCATTGTAGCTCTGGCGCTTTCGTTTACATCGCCCCCGGCCATGCCTCGTCCAGACACATTGCCTAACGACTGGCCTGCCTTTACCGACGCACCCGGCTTGATTCCGTTCGCCAAACTCAGGATACCGTTAGAGCGGGCCGATGCTGTGGCACGCGCTGACGGAGAAACATCCAGTCGCCCGTCAACGGCAATTGTCTCATAAAAATCCCCAGGCTGCATTTCGGACACTTTCACTCCGAAGCGTTCCGCCTTATGCGGATCGAATACAATCTCTCCTTCAACGTGATTATCGCCGGATTGCTGACGGGATTCTTCCGCATCGTCGTGGTGATGATGTGCCAACTCGTTTGTCTCATGGCGACAGCCTGACAACAGTGCAAAAAAACTCACGGCACAAATTGAAATCATGCCGCGTAAAGGCAGGGCGTGAAACGCAGTGTGATGTGTCATTATATCTTTAAAAAAAATGCAGTATTTAACAATGGGGTACATATAAGTTGATTACAAATTTACGCTTTTAATGCTGCATTTTGCTTATATTTGTACTCGTAAAAATTGCACAATTTTGCGTCCACGCAGTTTTATCAGCAAGATAACCACCTGATTTAACATTTATTACAACATCTGCACTCTGCATTATAGTTGCACATTTCTCAACACTTATTCGCAAATAATATGATTATTACAGTCTGTATACTGGCCCTTATCATAGCTGTACTCATCTATGTTCTTCTCTGTCAACAGAAGAGTTCTGCCGCAGCCGCAACGGCTGAAGCTGAATTGAGAACCAAGGACGCCCAGATCGAGGGGCGTGACAACCTTCTGGAACAAAAGAACCAGATGCTCACACAGATGCAGGCAAGAGTTTCCTCTCTGGAATCAGAATTAACCGAACGCAACAATGCTGCTGCCTCGGCTCGGAAAGAGAATGAAATTCTACGCAACCAGATTGATTCGCTTAAAGTCAGGATTGCCGATGCACAAACTGAATCGGCAGCACTAAACGAACGGTTGGACTCTGCCAGAAAAGAACTCCAAGTGAGACAAGAAGCGGCCGAAGAGCAACGGAAAAATGCTGCGGAACATTTCAAGAACGTTGCAAACGAAATTTTCCAGACTCACACTGCAAGTTTTCGTGAGAATTCGGAGCGACGACTTTCAGAACTGCTTGAGCCATTGAAAACCAACCTTGAAGGATTCAAAAAAGAAGTTACCGAGGCCTACAGCAGGGAGGCACGTGAACGATTCTCGCTCCAGAGCGAGATCAAGAATCTTATCGATCTTAACAGAACGATAGGGGAGGAGGCCCAACATCTGACC
>DBFWRP010000179.1:0-5112 GCA_048222005.1 Muribaculaceae bacterium
TCGCCGCGCCAGTCGATGTAGAGGGCGGTTTTGCGCGATCCGGTGAAAATCACTTCGCCGTCGTTGGCGTCATTTAGGGTGGTGAATGAGGCTACGACATTTGTCGGTGCGCCGACAACGTTGACCTCGGTAGTGGTGTACACGTTGCTGCCGGAGAACTGCGGGAATGCAGGGTTGGTCATTTCGCAGTACACTTTGCCGAGGTTGGTGTCGAGGAAGCGGGTGGCTCCGTCGGTGCAGGTCATGTCGACACCTTCAACCAGAGGCGTTCCTGAGCCGGCTTTTTTCCACACGAAAGTGGTGCCACGGCCGTCGACAACGCGGTTGAGGTCGGAGAGATTAACGGCGGGAGCATTTTCCAGGAGCACGAAGGGATTCATGGGCGCATATACATAGTTGTCCTCCTCGGGCATCAGGGGCAATGTCTGGAGAGTCAGGTCGTTGTGCGACACATCGAAGTGGCTGAGGCGGTTGAATCCGTCGAACAGCAGGGCGGTGATGTGGTTGTGGCTGAGGTCGATGCTCGATGCCTCGGCCTGATATGCTATGTTGATGTCGCCGGCGATTTCGTTGTGGCTCAGATCAAGCACGTCGATGTTGTCGAGGTCCTTGAGGTCGTATTCGGTGAGCTTGTTGTTGCTCAGGTCCAGATTGCGTATCGAGCCGCGCGAGAGGATGTAGAACCGGGTGAGGAGGTTGTCGGAGGCATCAATGGTGTTGAGGACGTTTTTCTCATAGTTGCCATAGACGCCGCTGAGGTCAACGTTTGTGAGCTGGTTGCCTTTGAGGCAGAGCGACTGCAGGCAACGGTTGTATCCGAGGTTGATGTCGGAGAGTGAGCAGCCGGTGATTGAGAGTTCGCGCAGTTCGGTGGCGCAGGTCACATTGATGCTCTGAAGCGGCATTCCGGCGATAGAGAGGGCCGTCATAACTTCGCCTTCAGGGATGTAAATGTCGATGTGGCGGTTGGCTCCGGTAACGGTTTTGTTGAGATTGGGTGTGGACGAAATGCCCTGGGATGTGGCTGTGCAGCTCACGAGATTTCCGTCGCCCAAATCCACATAGAATGTTTTGGGTGTGGCAGCTGATGCGCCGTCCATTCCGACAGAGACGTTCATCGCCGATGTGAGAGTGCCGTCGATAATGAACGAAACGATTTTGGAAGGTTTGTTGAGGTCGGCCTCGGCCTTGACGACGAACGGCGGTGTGACGAGGTCATATTCGTCGAGCACGCTGTTGTGGTACTGGACGTAGATCGAGTCGGTCAGCACCTGGTTGAAGCGGATTTTGCCGTCGGCATAAGTGTAGGCCTCGGCGTCAATCTCGACAGGCTCGCCGTCGTAGAGCTGGCGGTAAACTTTGGCAGTGGTCACAGTGCCTTCGCGGAGCACGCGTGCCGAGAGGTCGATTTCAGCACCCACGGCAATTGAGCGGCTGCCGATCTGGAGCGGCCGCTGCTGGTACCAGTATTCGGTCCAGGTCTCTTTCGGCAAGGGGAGTGTGGCGAAGTCCATGTTGTTGTGATTCAGCATGAGCGAAGCTATGTTGGTGTTGGCCGAAAGGTCGAGCGATGTGAGGTTGTTGTTGGTGAGGAACAGCGTGTGGAGCAGCGGGTTCTTGCTTACATCCACGCTTGAAAGCTGGTTGCCGGCAAGGTCTACAACCATAAGGTTGGGATTGTTGGTCAGGTCGATGCCGTTGAGGTGGTAGCCGACGTTGATGGAGCCGGAATAGTGGCCGGCGGTGAGGCGCACCAGATTCTTGTTCTTGCTGATGTCAAGATCGGAGATGCGGGTTTCGGCTATGTTCAGGGCGTTTAGCCGCAGGTTTTTGCTGACGTCGAGTTTGGAAACGTTGGTCATTTCGAGCGACAGGGATTCCAGTTTGGGGCAGCCCGATGGGTCGCACTCGAAGATTGAGAAGTTATGGTAGCCGTCGAACGCAACCAGTTCCGGATAGTCGCTGAGATTGAATTCGGGGGAGAGATACCCTACATTGTCGACTTCAAGAATGTGGAGTGCAGGTTTCGGAGCACCGATTATTGCCGGTGTGGCGGCAGTGAAGGGGTTGTCGGAGAGATAGATGGCATACAGTTTGGTGAATGGTGTAAGGTCGAGCGACTGCAACTGGTTGTGCGTCAGGTCGAGCATTTCCAGATTGGTGCATTTGTCGAATTCGGCGCTTGTGACGTATGCACCTGCCACCATGAGCAGGTTTAGCTTTGATGCGTCACCGTATATTTTCACCTCATCGGTGGGTGTGCAGGCAATGTAGGTCCCGGTGATCGTTCCTTCGGAGATTGACCACGGAGCCACTTCCACCAGGTCACGTCCGAAACCGAAATCTATCTCGAAATCTTCTGTAGTGGTGGCGGTGCCGAGGGTGATGCCGAAGCCTTTGGCGCCCTCCTCGACGGCGCGTGTGCGAATGGTCACAATCGGTTCTTCATCATCTGCGGCGTTGGCTGTGAATGGGATTGCCATAGCCGACAGTGTGAAAAGTGCAATGATGCGGTTTAAAAACTTGTTCATAAGCGGTTATATTTGTTTCCTTTTTCCGATTCGTTTTTATTTGACTGCGATTTTTGCGCTGTGATGGCCGTTGGCATTGACGATGTAGATGCCTGAGGGAACTCCGGAGAGGTCGAACGTCAGTTCGTCGCCGTCGGCGTTGCGCTGCAGAACAAGACGTCCGTCGGAGGAGTAGACCTTGACATCCATCTGGGAGGCGTCGCCCACGAATGCCTTGTAAAGGCGGTCGCCGTCGCGGGTGAGTGTCAGGCGGTCGTTATGTCCGTCGGCGGCCACGCCGTTGAGGCCCGACATGCGTATGGCTTCTTTAAGGCCGGCAATGGCGTTGAATTTTCCTGCGCCCCATCGCTTCTGTTCGCGGGTGGATGTCACCTGCTCGTCGCGCACAGAGGTTTTGCGTATTATCTCCTTGATGGCATTCACATCGAGATAGGGGTTGGCCTCAAGCCAGAGTGCTATTGAGCCGGATACGAAGGGGGTGGACATGGAAGTGCCCACTTCCTGTTTCCAGTAGTTCACACGGTCGGTTTCCTCGAGTTTGGCCTGGCACATGAGGTTGAGATAGTCCGAGCCGTAATTTTCCTCTACTGTCTTGGCGAAGGGGTAGCTCACGGATGAAATGATGGCCGAACCGGGGGCGCATACTGTGGGGAGGTCGCGGCCGTCGGATGTTGTGCCGTAGGATGAGAAGCCGCTGATGCCGCCAACAGTGAAACCGGCGCCTTCATAGCGCGATGTTCCGCCGTCGAGGCACACCCAGCGGTCGCGGGTGTTGTAGGATCCCACTACAATGATGTTGTCGGCCATGGCCATGTCTGAGATTGTGCCGTCGGTGGAGCCGTCGGTGAATCCCTCCACGCCATAGTTGTCCATCCATGTGTTCTGCGCGTCGCCGTAGCATTCGATGCTGTGGCCCGGTTCTCCTTCCACTTCGAATCCGAGCACGTAGTTGTCGTCGAGGTTGGAGACAATGTTGTTTATCACGTAGTAATCCACCATGCCGTAGTAGCGGCCGGTTTCCTCGTGGATTTTGCCGCCCACACCTACATACCCTTCATAGGCGCGGCAGAAAATGTTGTCGCCCACAATGTCGCTGTCAGTGACTTTGTATGCGTCGGAGCTGCAGTAGTATGTGCCGATGTTCTCGCCGACAACCCCCATGCTTTTCACAGCCCTGTAGCCGCGCGATTTGCTGTAGATCACGGCCTTGAGCTTGAATGGGGTGGCATCGTCGGAGTAGATTTCAATCGAGCCGTTGCGTGCGGTGAAGCTTTCCGGGTCGGAGGGGTCGTACTGGAATCCGAAAGGATAGATCATGGTTTTCACCGTGCGTTCCTCTTCGGTGAATGTTTTCTTCAGGGCAATCTTGAGGTCGCCTTCGTTTCCGGCCGACACGCATACGATGCCTTTTTGTCCGAAGATGTCGAGCACCTGGTTCAGCGATGTGCGCTTGTCGTGCGGACCATTGTTGCTGCCGAGCGAGAGGTTCCATACAAGCGGCCAGGGGTGGCCGGGGTCGTTCTCGCGCAGCCATTCGGCATAGTTCTGAATGTCCTGTACGCCAAAGGCGATGAAGCCGTCCTGAAGTTCGCCGCATGATATGGCTATGGTGGCTTCTGGAGCCACACCATAATATTTGCAGTTTTCGGTGATCAGAGTGGGTGTCTCCGGCACTTCGGGGTTTTCCCATGGTTTTGCCACCGTGACAGGCCCGTTGTAGCTGCCCGACATGATGCCGAGAGTGTGTGTGGCATGGTATGCGCCTTTTGTGTCGGTTGTAAAATCTTTGATGGTGAGAGGGTTGTAGAATTTATAGTCGGGGCCTTCTTTTCCCATGAACTGATACCACAGCCCTTCGATGCGCGAAGATCCGTCGGCATACCGGAAATTGATGTGATGCGGGTCGATACCCTGGTCGATGATGCCGGTTATGACACCTTTGCCTGTGTAGGGTACGGTCAATCCAGCCTCCTGGCTGCCCTGATGGATGAGGTCGACGCCCTGTTCGGCGCGAGCCACATCCATGTTGGTGTTAAGCTGTCGCTGCAGCTGGAGGTGCTTCACGCATTCGAGAGCCGACATCTGCTCGACATCGCTGACGGCTATGCTGACCAGTGCAATGTCGCCAAATACGCTTCTTACATCAAACCCGTTGGCCGAGAGGTCGTCGGCGTTGAATCCGTCGGCAATGCGCACAAAGGCGAGCGATGTTTCTGGCAGTGTGCCTGCAGCTGTGGCGCGTGCGGCTTTCCAGGGAGCGCTCTGCTGTGACGGAGTGGTTGCGTTATCGCGGCATGCGGCCATGCGCTGCCGCTGGTTGTCCGGGAGAGCTTTCATGATTTTGTGCTGCCGGATTTCAGCCATACTTCGCAAATCGAGCTTTTGCGAGAATGATGGCAGGGCAATCACAAGGAATGCGAGTAAGATGCTCAATTGTTTCATAAGCAGTTTGGAATGTTTTTTTGATTTGTAAGGAATGGTGTGAATTATGGTTAATGATGAATTGTGTATGCTGGATTTTATTTAGAGTTGGTTGGGCGTAGTGATTCCTGTTTGTAAAAATTTAACGATTGATTTTAAC
>DBFWRP010000018.1:0-8493 GCA_048222005.1 Muribaculaceae bacterium
GCCATGTGGAATTTTATTGGAGTGAAATTGTGTTTGTTGTCTGATTGCTACGGTTGGGGCGCCACATCCGGAGCGGCGTCGGCAGCCGCGGACTCCTCCTTGCGGCGGCGCTCCTCGCTTTCGTCGAAAGCCTGGTATGCCTCCACGATGCGCTGCACAAGCTGGTGGCGCACTATGTCCTTCTTGCCGAACTCCACCCTGCCTATCCCCTGGATGCCGTTTAGGATGCGCAACGCCTGCACCAGTCCGGAATTCACCGAGCGCGGCAGGTCAATCTGCGTCACATCGCCCGTGATCACCATCTTGGCGTTGACGCCAAGGCGCGTGAGGAACATCTTGATCTGATGGGTGGTGGTGTTCTGCGCCTCGTCGAGCACAATGACGGCATCGTTGAGCGTGCGGCCGCGCATGAATGCCAGCGGGGCTATCTGTATCACCTTGGTCTCCATGTATTCCTTCAGCTTCACGGCAGGAATCATGTCCTCAAGAGCATCGTAGAGCGGCTGGAGATAGGGGTCTATCTTGTCCTTCATGTCGCCGGGCAGGAATCCGAGCTTCTCGCCTGCCTCCACAGCCGGACGCGACAGTATGATTTTCTTCACCTCGCGGTTCTTCAGGGCCTTGACGGCAAGTGCGATTGCCACATAGGTTTTGCCCGTTCCGGCAGGACCGAGGGCGAAAGTGAGGTCATTTTTGGCAAAGGTCTGCACAAGCTTGTGCTGGGTGGGCGTCCGGGCCGAAATCGGCTTGCCGTTCACACCATATATAATAACATCGTCGGAGTGTGCGTCGCGCGGTGCCTCCCCTTTTATTATGTCGAGAATCACATCCTCGGTGAGCTTGTTGAATTTGGCGCAATAACTTTCAAGCTCCTTGACTTTTTTCTCGAACTCGGCTGTCTCGGCCTCATCGCCTATCACTTTTATCACCGAGCCTCTGGCAGCCATCCGCAATTTAGGGAAAAGGTTGCGTATCAGCTGCATGTTGGCGTTGTTGACCCCATAGAAGCTGGCGGGGTCGGCACTGTCGATAATTACGATTCTTTCAATCATCGGGTCGAGGGGTTTCGTCTGCAAAGTTAAAAAATATTTTCTGTACGGAGGAGAATACCTGCATCTTTCAGCATCCCCCGTTTTCATTTATTAACACTCAGCGGTACCCATTGGTTGCAGCATACCCCCACCACACCAAAGCCGGTGGAAATTTTTTATTGCAATCAAGCCGCATGAGAGGTGGGGGGAACGATGCATGCGGTGTTGACGGAAATAATTCGTAAATTTGAGGCATGCTGCAAATCCACAAAGCCTCGGCGGGGTCGGGCAAGACATTCACCCTGACCCGGCAATATCTGAAACTGCTCCTCGCCCAGCGTGGAGCCGACGGACGCTTCACCCTGCGCCCGCTCACGCCCCACGGACATCACCAGCCGAAGGTGCATGGCCGCATCCTGGCCGTGACGTTCACCAACAAGGCCACCGACGAGATGACGGCCCGCATCATAGGCGAGCTTGCAGCCCTTGGCGGCACCGCCCCTGACGGCCGCAAAAGTCCCTATGAGGATGATTTCATAAAGGAGTTCGGCACCGACGCGGCCACTCTGGCCATGCATGCCCGCAGGGCGCTGGCCGATGTGCTCTACAACTTCTCATGGTTCAACGTGAGCACCATCGACTCGTTTTTCCAGCGTGTGCTCAACACCTTCACCCGCGAGCTGGAGCTGTCGCCCACGCACGATGTGGAGATAGACGACCGCTACCCCGTGGCCGTGGCTGTTGGAAAGATGCTTCAGGACATCAACAACCCCGACGAGGGGACGGCCACCCACCGTCGCCATCTGGAGGAATGGCTGCGGCGCTACATGCTGTCGAAACTCGAGAGCGGCGGAAACGCCAACCTCCTTTCACGGTCGTCGAGCGTGAACGAACGCCTCATCTCCGAGATGCGTGGATTCCTCAACGAGACATACAAGATAAACCGCACCGAAATCGACGAATATTTCACCGACCCATCGCGCATAGAGCGCTTCTCGCAGGCGCTTGGCTCACGCGGACCGCTGGCACGTGAGGCGCAGGACATCATGACCCTGGCTGCGGCCACCCTGGAGCGTATGGGTGAATTCGGACAGAAAAACGTGCGCGCCCCGCTTGCCGATTTTGCCGCAGGTAATTTCGGCCGAAACCGCACCGCCACATGGCAGAAGGCCGTGGCCGACCCGACTACGGCATTCCGCAAGACGGACAAACCGGACGCAGCCATGCTTGGCGAAGTGGGCGCGGCGCTCGGCGCTATCGACAACTTCATCGACAAGGCGCGGCTGGCGCGGCTGCTGTTCGACAACGTGTATCAGCTGGGCCTCTTCGGCCAGGTGCACCGCTATCTTGACGAGTACCGCCACGAACACGACGCTCTGCTGCTGTCCGACACCAACGACCTGCTCCACCGCATAATCAGCGAGGATGAGACACCGTTCATCTACGAACGCATGGGCACCGCCATACACCATTTCCTGATCGACGAGTTTCAGGACACATCACAGATGCAGTGGGAGAATCTCAAGCCGCTGGTGCTCGAAAGCCTCAGCCGGGGCAACGACAACCTGATTATCGGCGACGAGAAGCAGTGCATCTACCGGTTCCGCAACTCCGACCCGCGTCTGCTCGAATCGAAAGTGGAGACACTGGTGCACGGGCGTTTCCCCGACTCCGTTGAAGTGCACGGCATCGACATCGCTGAGAACACCAACTGGCGCAGTTCGGTGGAAGTGGTGAAATTCAACAACACGGTGTTCAACGCCCTCGCCCGCATTGCCGACACAAGTGCCGCACGCTCCATCGAGCATACCTACGGCGGCCTGGTGCAACAGATTCCGCAAAAACACGCCACCCTCAACGGGTATGTGAACATCACATTCTTCCCGTCAAAGGCGGTCGCGCAGGATGAGGACTCCGGAGAAAGCGTCCCGCTTGCACAGCGGCAGCTCGATGCCCTCACTGCCGAAGTCTCGCGGCAGCTCTCGGCAGGCTACAAGCCTTCGGACATTGCCGTACTCGTGCGCAAGGGCTCGGAGGGGCGCCGCGTTATCGAGCACCTGATGCAGGCCATGACCGACCCCTCCGTATGGCCGCACGGCCAGGTGCCTGTGGCCTCAGCCGACTCAATGCCCGTGTCCATGTCGCCTGCCGTGCGCATGATAGTCAATGTGCTGCGGCTCGCCACCGAACCGCTCACAGTAACCAAAGGCGACGGCGAAGTAGACACGGACGGTAACCCTGTCAATGTGGTAAATCCGATTTACCGCCGCAACCGCCTGCTTCACCGGTTCGAGCTTTCACGGTTCGAGACGGTAGAAGAAACCGGCAACGACGGCTTGCCGCTGCTCAACCCCGACGGTTCGCCGCGCAGGCGCCGGCTCACCGATTCCGAGGCACTTGCCAGGGCCGTGGCCGCCACATCAGTGCCGGTGGATGAAACCGCCGACGCGCTTCAGGCCGAGATAGATGCTGAACTGGCACGCCTGCGCAACATGGAGAGCCCCACACTCATGGCTCTCACCGAGCGCATAATAGGGAGGTTTGTCACCCCCGAGGCGCGACGGCACGAGAACAACTTCATAACAGCGTTTCAGGACCTTGTGGCCGACTTCTCGGAACGCGGCAACAACTCAGTGCTCGACTTTCTTGCATGGTGGGACCGCGGTGGTGCCACATCGAACGTGCCTGCCCCCGACGGCGTGGAAGCCATAAATGTGCTCACCATACACAAGGCCAAGGGGCTTGAATACGCCTGCGTCCATCTCCCCTTCTGCAGCTACGACATGGTGACCAACCATTCCGACAAGCGCCCCAGCCGCCGTTGGTACCGCCTTGATCCTGCGGAGCTGCCGTTTGTCGACCCGGCCGACGTTCCGCCGATGATGATGCTCCCTAACAACACCGCCCACCGCGACATACCCATGCTGGCACGGCAGACCGACGAATGGATAACCGAACAGAAAGTTGACACCCTCAACGTGGCGTATGTGGCTTTCACGCGCGCCGTTCGGGAGCTTGCGGTCTACTCCGAAATGCCATCCGCGACAGAAAGCGCCACCGACACAAGGCCGTTCAACTCCCTGCTGCTTCAGGCATTACGCGACATGTCGGCACAGCACATGGAGCATCTCGGCCTCTCTCCGGAAGTGCGCCGATGGATGACCCCGCTCGACACCCGGCTGCAACCATGCTCCGACGGCAACCCCGACGAGGGGATACGCTTCACGCTGGGCGAACCCACCGCACCAGAAACCCCAACCGACGCCGGCAGCGGGCAGTCCGCACAGGAGCCTGACGATGCCGGTGCCATCGATTACGGGACGCTGCTCGATGTGTACGAAGTGAACGAACGTTCGGCCATCCTTGCCGAAATGGACTTCGACGAGCTTGACGATTTCGACTTCGACACCGACCGGCACCGAGGCATCTTCCTACACAGCGTGCTCGGACAGGTGCGGCACCTGGCCGACCTCCCCAAAGCCCTCGCACGGCAGGGACACCGTTTCCGCCTGACCCCGGAACAGCTACAGACAAGCCGCGACATCCTTGACAACGCACTGGCCGACCCACGTGTAAGGCCGTGGTTCGAGGACTTTGTCAACGTAGCCAACGAACGCACCATAGCAGGCGGCGAAACCCTGCGCCGCCCCGACAGGATTGTATGGCTACGCGACGGTTCAATAGCCGTGGTTGACTACAAATTCGGCTCCGCCGACCGTCCGGCCTACCACACGCAGCTGCGCCGGTACCTCCGCATGCTGGCCGACGCCGGACACACCGGCGCACACGGCCACCTATGGTTCCCTCTGACAGGCCGCATCATTGATGTCGGGCCATAAACCCCGCCGCACAGGCCACACGACCCGACAAATCCATTCCGGGATGCGTGCAATCGCATCCTCAAACGTATAAGACAAAAAAAGATTCCGACATGAACGACGACGAAAGATTCATGCGCATGGCTCTGGCCGAAGCCCGCGAAGCCTACCGTGCCGGCGAAATTCCGATCGGGGCCGTGGTGGTATGCAAAGGCATTGTGATCGGCCGCGGACACAACCTCACCGAATCGCTCTGCGATGTGACCGCCCACGCCGAGATGCAGGCCATTACCGCAGCTTCTCAGGCCCTCGGAGGGAAATACCTCACCGACTGCACCCTCTACGTAACGGTGGAACCTTGCCTCATGTGCGCCGGCGCCATCGGCTGGGCTCAGATTCCGCGCATTGTCACCGGTGCGCCCGACACCAAACGGGGCTACACCACCTTTGTGGCACGCAAACCTTTCCATCCACGGGCCACTCTAACCGAGGGGGTGCTTGCCGACGAATGCGCCGGACTGATGCAGGCTTTTTTCCATGAACGCAGATAAATCGTTGCGGAAATCTTCCGGGAAATGCGATTTTCTTAATAATAGTTAATTCTATTTGTAAAATCTCTCTGAAAATCATAAATTCGTATCTGAATACAGCCAAGTGATGATTCATGCAAAGTTTTGATGCATAGCTGCCGAACAATATCGTTCTACAACATTTTATCGCTTGCCAAGCTACATTTAAAACCTTAAATCGAATTGAGGCATAATATTTCTCTCCGTCATTCTCTCTTTCTCAGTGCCGCCCGGGCATGGCAATCCGGGCAGCAATCACGAACATGAAATCATACAAACTAACCTCACATACCTTTTACCAATGAGTTATCTAAAGTTTGATAAGAACCTGATGATAAATCTCGAGCAATCACTCCCAAAGGAGATACTGCGCACGAATCAGGCGGGAGCTTATCACTGCACCTCGATTGTGGGGTGCAACACACGCAAACAGCACGGCCTTCTGGTGGTGCCCATTGGCGATGAAGAGTACCGTCCGCATGTGTTGCTGTCGTCGCTCGACGAGACAGTGATACAGCACGGCGCACCATTCAACCTGGGCCTGCACCGCTATCAGGGCGGAGTCTACAGCCCCAACGGCCACAAGTACATCCGTGAATTCAACTGCGACAGCGTTCCCCGCACCACCTACCGCGTAGGCGGCGTGATTCTCACCAAAGAAAAAATATTCATCTCCAAGGAGAACCGCCTGCTGATACGCTATACACTTGTGGAGGCCAACTCGCCCACAACGCTGCAGTTCCGTCCGTTCCTGGCCTTCCGCGAGGTCAACTCGCTGTGTGTGGCCAACGACCGCCTCAACACTCAGATTGGACAGGTGCCCAACGGCATATCATGCTGCCTGTACGAAGGCTATCCCACACTCTACATGCAGTTCAACCACAAACCCGAATGGGTGGACAACCCCGACTGGTACCGCAACATCGAATATGTGAAGGACCTTGAACGCGGAGTGCCTTACACCGAGGACCTCTGGGTGCCCGGCTATTTCCAGGTGAACATCAAAAAAGGCGAAAGCATCATCTTCTCGGCCGGACTGAGCGAGGTCAATTCGCGCAACCTGCACAAACTCTACGAAAACGAGATTGCATCGCGCACAGCACGTACGAGCTTCTTCAACTGCCTCAAAAACTCGGCAAAGCAGCTCTATCTGAAAAAAGGCGACCACGAATACATGCTTTCGGGCTACCCATGGGGCACCATCCTGGCCCGCAACACCTTCATGTCGCTGCCCGGCAACACCATCGCCATCGACCACCGTGCCGACTTCGAGGAGATTATGGAAACCGCCATTCTGGCTCTCAACCGCTTCATGACCGACGGCCACGTGTCGCGCACAATCCACGGCATCAACCTCCCCGACATCCCGGTTTGGGCCATCTGGAGCATACAGCAATACGCCAAGAACTACGGCACCGACCAGGCCGCAGGCCGCTACATGCAGTTTGTGGCCGATATGATCGACTTTGTGCTTGCCGGCGCACACCCGCGCCTGCAGCTCACCGACACCGGAATGCTCTCGACCGACGGCACCATGGAGCCCGCATCGTGGATGAACTCCATGTGGGACGGCCGACCCGTCATCCCGCGCACAGGACTGCTGGTGGAAATCAACGCCTTGTGGTACAACGCCCTGATGTTCGCTGCAGCAATGGCCGAACAGAACCCGGAACTCGCCGAACGACGCCAGACATGGCTCGACACGGCCGAAAAGATGAAACAACCGTTCATCGACACCTTCCTCAACGACTACGGCTACCTCTACGACTATGTGGCAGGCACCTATGCCGACCCGTCGGTACGTCCGAGCATGGCTATCGCCATCGGCCTTGACTACTCGCCTCTGGACCGCCGCCAGCGCAAGGGCGTTCTCGATGTTGTCACTCGCGAACTACTCACCCCCAAAGGGTTGCGCACGCTCTCGCCGAAAAGCTACGGCTACAGGCCATTCTACCTCGGTTCGCCCTACGACCGCGAACAGGCCATGCACAACGGCCCCGCCCGCCCGTGGCTCATGGGCTTCTATGCCGACGCATATCTCAAAGTGTTCGGCCGCAGCGGCGTAAGCTACATTGACCGCATGCTAATTGGCTTCGAGGAAGAGATGAGCCAGGGATGCATCGGCTCGCTAAGCCAGTTCTACGACGGCAACCCGCCGTTTGCCGGACGAGGTGCCATTTCACACGCAACCAATATTGCCGAGGTGCTCCGGACCATCCGCACACTCCGACGTTTTGAATCCTAACCCAGACAACACTATTAACCAATGAAAGCACTTATGTTCGGGTGGGAATTTCCACCTCATATCCTTGGCGGATTAGGCACCGCCAGCTACGGTCTCACCAAAGGGATGTGGGAGTGCGGCGACATGGATATAACCTTCGTTATCCCCAAACCCTGGGGCGACGAGGACCGCAGTTTCGCCCACATCGTCGGCGCTTCGCAGGTGCCTGTGGCATGGCGCGACGTCGACCGCGATTATGTTGAAAGCCGCATAGGCAAAGTCATGGACCCGGACCTGTATTTCCGCCTCCGCGACAACATCTACGCCGACTTCAACTACATGCGTACAAACGACCTCGGCAGCATTGAATTCTCCGGACGCTATCCCGACAACCTCCTGGAGGAAATCAACAACTACTCAATCGTGGCAGGCGTGATTGCACGCACCATCCCCTGCGACATCATACACTCGCACGACTGGCTCACCTACCCTGCCGGCATCCACGCCAAGCAGGTGACAGGCAAACCGCTGGTAATCCACGTACACGCCACCGACTACGACCGTTCGCGCGGCAACGTGAACCCCACCGTGTTCAACATCGAACGCGACGGCATGCTCCACGCCGACCACATCATCACCGTGTCGAACCTCACCCGCCAGACGGTAATCGAGAAATACGGCATCGACCCGGCTAAGGTAACCACCGTCCACAATGCCGTTGTGCCATTGAGCCGCGAGCTACTTGACGTGCAGGTGCAGAAGCCCAAGGACAAGATTGTCACCTTCCTTGGCCGAATCACCATGCAGAAAGGACCGGAATATTTTGTGGAGGCAGCAGCCAAAGTGCTCAA
>DBFWRP010000180.1:0-1065 GCA_048222005.1 Muribaculaceae bacterium
ATATCCATCAGCCTCAGGTTCTCCGTCGCCGCCTTCACTCCGGCCTGGCCCGCCTGCCCGAACAGGCGGCGCGCTTCGTCCTCACGCCCTTGCCTGGCAGCCATCACTCCACGGGCATGCACAGCTTCGGGCAAGTTGCCGGCTTTGGCCAGATAGGCTTCCGCACGGTCGTACTGCCCCGACTCTATCATCGCACAGGCCACATTAAGATTGGCCGTCGGATCGTCCGGGAACATGCGGACGGCAATTTCGAACACTTCGTTGAACTCCTTGCTGCCCGGCTCGTAGGTCTGCGCAACCAGGAACATCTCTTCCAACGAAAGCTGTTGCGGCTTGGTGTAAAGCAGGGCCTTGGCCTCTTCCACTGAGAAGGGGCGCACATGGTAGGTCACGACATAGTCGGAATGGCGCAAAGCCGGATACCAGGTCTGCAACATCATCCGGTAGTCATCGGGATACCTCGACTTGATGGCCCATTCCTTGGCATCGGGATCCATGTCGCGGTCTATCCATTCCAGGATTTCCTGCTTATGCCCCAGGTTGCTGTCTTTCACGTAACGCCGCAAGCCGTCCCAATCCTCGGGAGTGTACTCCACCTTAAACAACTTTTCGTCCAGTTCCAGCAACCTGCACACATAATCCTTCAGCATCAGGGCACGGTTCTCGGCCAGATAGCTGTTGTGCTCGTACGTGTCTTCGGGCGAAGCGTAACCATGTATGCCGATGTGCGTGATCGTGGTGTTCCGGTCCTCCTTCACAACATTGATAGTACGAAGTATCTTCTCCAGTTCCTGCGGATTGTTGCGGTAGTCCGGATAAAGGGTCGTTTTGTTGACGGGAAAATCCAAATAGGCCTTGCCTTCCTCATGCCGTTCTTTCCGCGCTTCAGCCTGCGGACGGATGTAAGCCGTGCGGTAGTTGCGCAACCGCTGCAACACGGCCGTGTTCTGGTCCAGCAGGTCGCCGCAACCGCAAAGGTCCTCGGCCAACACGACGTTGGCGTTCTCCATCCAGCTTTCGTAAGGCAACACACCGGTGTAATGTACCGTCTGCTCCTTACCGTTC
>DBFWRP010000181.1:0-22137 GCA_048222005.1 Muribaculaceae bacterium
GGCCAATCGGCATCGATTGGCGTTGAACTGCTGTTTTCCGAGTGCAAAGTTAATCACTTTTTGTTTATTTGCCAACGTTGATTAAGGAAAAATTTCCGTAATAATTAATTTTTTGAATATTTAAGATTACGGTGTCCTGCATGATATGGAAACACTTAAACTACAACACCGCCACAGCGAATCTGGTTCACTGCGGCGGTGTTGTATAGGTTGCGGTTCGAGGTCATTTGTCGGAGGTGAGGTCGAGCACCACATTGTCGCGCCCCTTCTCGTGGTAAAGTTTGGGCAGGGGGGATGCGGTCATCTCCTTGAAGGCCTGACGGGAGCGGTAAATGTCGATGGCGGCGTAGAGGGCTGCGCGCATCGATTCTTCCGAGGCGCGGTTTTTTCCCGCTATGTCGTAGCCGGTGCCGTGGTCGGGCGATGTGCGCACAAATGGAAGTCCGGCGGTGAAGTTCACGCCCGTGTCCATGGCGAGGGTTTTGAATGGAGCCAGGCCCTGGTCGTGATACATGGCCAGTACGCCGTCGAATTTGGTGTACAGTCCGTTGCCGAAAAATCCGTCGGCTGCGTAGGGGCCGAACGCATGGATTTTCATCTGGCGCGCTTTCTCGATGGCCGGTACGATAATTTCGGATTCCTCTTTCCCCAGAAGCCCCTCTTCGCCGGCATGCGGGTTGAGTGCGAGCACGGCGATGCGTGGTTTTACCACGGCGAAATCGGAGGTGAGCGATTTGTTGAACAGTGCCAGTTTCTCCACTATGTTATCTGTGGTGATTGCCTCGGGCACCTTTGCGATGGGGAGATGGGTGGTGACCAGCGCCACGCGGATGTTCTCGTTGAATAGAATCATCAGCGGCTGGGAGCCGTCGGCCGCCGAGGCTGCCAGATATTCGGTGTGTCCGGGGAAACGGAACGTGTCGCTCTGTATGGTGTTCTTGTTGATTGGGGCTGTGAGCAACACATCAATGTTGCCGTTCTTGAGGTCCTCCACGGCACGTTCAAGTGCTATGAAGGCTGCCTCGCCGGCCTCCTTCGAGGCTTCCCCGGGAGTGATGTGGGCATCCTGGCCTATCACGTTTATGATGTTGACCGCATCGGTGGAGGCATCGGCCGCTGAGTTTATCTGCACCGGTTGCCATGGGCCTGCGAGTTCCATGCCTTTGCGGTAGAAAGCTGCAATCTTGGCGCTGCCGTAGATTATGGGGGTGCAGAGCTCCAGAATGCGAGCGTCGTCAAGCATCTTGAGAATCACTTCGTAGCCCACGCCGTTGAAATCACCGTGGGTGATGCCCACGCGCAGGCGGTCGGTGCTCCCTGCCGGTTCGGCCTGTTGCTGTCGGCGGCTCTCTTCCTGCGCCGCGTTATTATTGTTTTTCATCTGAGGTGTCGTTATGTTATGAAATTTGGGATGAAAGAGGCCTCATGGCCTAATCGCACCCCAAATTTAGGAAAAAATTTCGTAAAAGCCGCAGTGGCTGCTCACGAAGCCTGGCCGGTTGATGCGGCGGGGGCGGGGGCGCCATTGTGTCCGGCCGGGTCCGGGACGTGCATGGCGTTGTTGCCGGTGCTGAGTTCAAAGCGGTTACGGTCGGGAGTGTTGTAGACGGTCAGACCGAAATCGGGGGCAGCGGCATGCAGATGTTCGATTATTTCGGCTTTCACGGCCTCGAACTGCGCCCATCCCGTCATGTTGGAATAGCAGTTGATGTTCAGTGCCACGCCGTAGCTTTCGGGCGGGTCCATGGATATGAGCATGTCCTGGGTCTGCGAATTGATGTGCGGGTGGTTCATGAGGTAGCAGCAGGCGTAGGCGCGGAACAGGCCGAGGTTGGTGTCGATGGTGCCGTTCACGCCGTGCGAGTTGTTGTATTCCTGTGCGAACACGGCTTTATTTCCGGCCATCTCCTTGGCTTTCCGCTGCTTCTCTATAAAGTCGGCCAGCAGGGGATATTTCCTGCCTGTTTCGTCAAGTAGCTCAGGTGTGGCCGGGCGTATGCTCGAGTGGTCAATGAAGATGTTGTGGTCGATCATGCGAGCTCCCACGGCAAACATGTTGCGCCAGTTTTGGAACGAGGTGGAAACCAGTGTGTAGGGCGGAAGCATCACCATGGTGTTGTCGAAGTTCTGAACTTTCACCACCGTCAGTGTCACGTCCATTACTATGCCGTTGGCTATGGTGGAAGGGACGTTGATCCAGTCGCCCACACGAAGCATGTCGTTCTGCGACAGCTGGATGCCTGCCACGAATCCAAGAATCGAATCCTTGAAAATCAGCATCAGCGCTGCGGCAAATGCTCCAAGCCCGGCAAGCAGTGTCATCGGCGACCGGTTGATAAGCACCGAAACGGAGATGATTATAATGATTATCCAGAGAATGCCCTGACACACATTGAGCACCCCTTTGAGGGGATGGTTCTGTGTGTTCTCGCGTTCGTCGAACCGTGTCCAGCAGTACACGAGGATGGAGTTCATGGCTAAGGCGAACGTTATCAGGGTGTACACCCCGGCCAGACGCAGAATCCAGTCGAGTATGCGCAGGTTGGATGAGAATGCGAACGGAATCAGGGCCAGGAACACAAGCGGCGGGATGATGTTGGAGCATGTGTGCAGCACGTGCTGCGACAGCAGCAGTTCGGCGGCGTGGCTGTGACGCAGGGCCACGATTTTTCGGGCTGTGTAGAGCGCAGATTTGCGTATGACCAAGCCGATAAAAATAGCCATGACCAGCACTATCGCCGCATAAATCAGCTCCTCAATCAGGTCGTTGTGGTGAAATCCGATTGCATCGAGTCCCAGGCGGATCATTTTCATAATCCACACTGCGAAACTGTGGCTCGGCACGAGCGAGGAATGGGCTGCCTGCGCCACGGCTTCCCCGCTGTCCGATATTGCGTCGGGTCGGGAGGTCCCGGTTGCGGCCGCCGCCAGCACGAAAAAGTTTAAAAGAATCCCTGCCATCGTTGAAACATTTTTATTGTTTCAACGATGGCAGGGATAAAAAGTTCAAGGTCGGCCGGGGGGAAATGAATGCTTCCCTTTGGGGAACTGACTGCCCATGTGGAGGGTTAGTCCGGGGGCGCATATATCTTCGCTATTCCGGGCTGACTGCTTATTTCTTCAAGGTGAAGTGACGCGAGGCCAGGCGGTAGTTGTCGCAGAAAAGCTCCACGGTGTAATCGCCCGGTGTCAGGGTGGTGTTCACGTCCCAGTAGACGGTGACGCCGCCTATCTCCTCACCGGCATATTCAATCGATTTCCTTGCCGTGGCGGCCAGTGTGGCGCCTTCGAAAGTGAACGAGCCGCCACCCGACAGGAGGTCGCCTTCAGGGTTGGTGATGCGTACCCATATGGTTTTCTCGCCCACAGGGGTGGAGTTGTTCTGCGGAATGGTGAAGGTGACCATGAGCTGACGGGCCTTGGTCACGTTCTTTTCGTTGCGCCCCTTTTTGTTAAGGGCCACGAGGTTTACTCCGGTGACATTCAGCTTTTCGGCAAGCGTCATGCGCTCGTTGAGCACCTTGTTATTGGCCTCGACGGTCTGGATGCTCTGCGACAGCTGTTGGTTCTGTGCCTTGACTTCCTGATTCTCGGTGCGCAGTTCCTGGTTCTCCTGGTTCAGGGCGTTGATCTGCTCTACATACTGGCGCAGAATCCCCTTGAGGGTTCCTATTTCGTCCTGAAGTTTCTTTATCTGCGCGGCCGATTTGTTTTTCTCGTTCTTCAGTTCCTGGAGTAGTTTCTCCACCTGAGCACGCGCGGCCGAATATTTCTGGACAATCGAGTCGTTGGCCAGCAGCGAGGTCTGGTTCTCATACTGGGCGAACTCGTTGTTGAGGGCGTCATATTCGTTGGCAAGCTGAATCTGCTCGTTGGCCAGTTGCAGCTGCTCAATCTGTTGCTGTTGCTCGCGGGCCTCCTTGTTGTGGCTCAGAGTGAGCAGAACCACGGCTGCGATGGCAAGCACCAGCAGTGCCGCGAGGATGGAGACCCACATGGCGGTGCCTTTGGCCTTTTTGCGGGCTGGAGTGGGATCGGTCACCACATATTCGCGTTCAGGCCGGCGGTGGGCATGTCGCTCGGGCTGCGGTGGCTCAGGAGCCATCTGCGGGCGGGGTGGCATGGCCGGTTCCGGAGAGTAGGGGCGGCGTGGAGGTTCCACAGGCCGTTCATTCCGTACCGGAGGCTCGGGCTGGGTATTTTCATACTTGGGTTGCGCAGGAGTGGCTTCAGTCTTGGGCTGTGCGGGTGAAACCGTGGCCGAAGCCTGTTCGGCTGCCTCCTGACGCATTTCGGCTTTGCGTGCCATGGCAGCTGCACGCCGGAGGCGGTCGTTCAGGGTTTCCCCTCCGGGAACTGGATTATTTTCGTTTGCCATAGTTCAAAATTTCAGAACGGGATAAAAATCGGAGAAAGAGGAGAACCGGAGTGTCAGAGTCCGCGGCCGTGGCAGTTCTTGAATTTCTTGCCGGAGCCGCATGGGCAGGGATCGTTGCGCCCTACTTTGGGTGCGGCCTTGGCAGGCTGCACTTTCTTGGGGCCTCCGCCGGCGTTGGCCATAGCCTGACGGTTGGCGTCTTCGCCCGGCAGACCCTCTTTCGATGCAGTGTACTGCGAGTAGTCGTTGGGGCGTTCGGGCATAGCCTTGCGCACTTCGGGTGCGGGTGCCTGAGGTGCCGGTGCTGGTGCGCCCTGACCGCTGACGCTCACGTTCGACGGCATGGGCTGCGGCTGGGGACGCGGAATGTAGATCTGCCCGCGCATCAGGGCTGCCAGTGCCTTCTGGTTGAGGTTGTTGAGCATGGCCTCGAAGATGTGGAACGATTCCACCTTATAGATTACCAGCGGGTCCTTCTGCTCGTAGGACGCGTTCTGCACGCTCTGGCGCAGGTCGTCGAGTTCGCGCAGGTGCTCTTTCCAGAGTTCGTCGATGGTGACGAGCAGGATGGCCTTGTGCCATTCCTTGACGATGGATTTGCATCCTGTGTTGTATGCCTCGTTGATGTCGGCACGGAGATTGAACACGCGTTTGCCGTCGGTCATGGGCACGAGAATGTTGCCTGTGGCGCCACGGTTTTCCACCCATTCCTTGATTACCGGAGTGGCGATCTCTATGATGCGCTGCGAACGGCGGTCGAGATTTTCGTTGGCTGCGGCATAGAGGCGGTCGATTTTCTCCTCGCGGTTGAGCGATGCGAATTCCTTTTCGGTGAACGGCGGCTCGATGGTGAGCACACGCATCAGTTCGAGCGACAGCTCCTCATAGTCGGTGGCCTGGTCGTAGTTGACAACAAGATTCTCGATGAGGTCGTAGATCATGTTGGCGATGTCGATGCCGATGCGTTCGCCGAGCAGGGCGTGGTGGCGGCGGTTGTAGATGTAGGTACGCTGCTTGTTCATCACGTCGTCGTACTCAAGCAGGCGCTTACGCACGCCGAAGTTGTTCTCCTCCACGCGCTTCTGGGCGTTCTCGATGGCGCGGGTCACCATTTTGCTCTCGATCATCTCGCCCTCTTTCAGGCCAAGTGTGTCGAGCATCTTCATAACGCGGTCGGTGGCGAACAGGCGCATCAGCTGGTCCTCGAACGATACGTAGAACACCGACGAACCGGGGTCGCCCTGACGGCCTGAACGTCCGCGCAGCTGGCGGTCGACGCGGCGGCTTTCATGGCGTTCCGTACCGATGATGGCCAGACCGCCTGCCTCCTTCACCTCGGGGGTGAGCTTGATGTCCGTACCACGGCCGGCCATGTTGGTGGCGATGGTCACGGTGCCTGCACGGCCTGCGAGCGCCACAACCTGGGCTTCCTTCTGGTGGAGCTTGGCGTTGAGCACCTGGCTTTCTATGTGGCGCATGTCGAGCATGCGTTTGAGCAGTTCGGAAATTTCCACCGAAGTGGTACCCACCAGCACGGGGCGTCCGGCCTCGCGCAGACGCACAATCTCCTCGATAACCGCCGCGTACTTCTCCTTCTTGGTCTTGTACACGCGGTCGTCCATGTCGATGCGCGCCACTGGGCGGTTGGTGGGGATGGTGACAACGTCGAGTTTGTAGATGTCCCACAACTCGCCTGCCTCTGTCTCGGCCGTACCGGTCATACCGGCCAGCTTGTGGTACATGCGGAAGTAGTTCTGCAGCGTGATGGTGGCGAAGGTCTGTGTGGCCGCCTCCACTTTCACGCCCTCCTTGGCCTCGATGGCCTGGTGCAGGCCGTCGCTGTAGCGGCGTCCCTCCATGATACGGCCGGTCTGTTCGTCGACAATCTTGATTTTGTTGTCGTCTATCACATACTCATTGTCCTTTTCGAAGAGGGTGTAGGCCTTGAGCAGCTGTGTCACGGTGTGCACACGTTCCGATTTCACGGCATAGTCGGCCATGGCCTCGTCCTTTTTCTGCTGACGTTCGGCAAGGTCGGTGATATGCTCGAGGTCGGAAAGTTTTGCCGCGATATCCGGGAGTACAAAGAACTGCGGGTCCTGATTGCGGTCGGTGAGCACGTCGAAGCCCTTGTCGGTAAGTTCCACCGAGCGGTTCTTCTCGTCGATCACGAAGTAGAGCGGGTCGGTGACAACGGGCATCTCGCGCGAGTTGTCCTGAAGGTAATATGCCTCGGTCTTGAGCAGGGCGTTTTTCATCCCCTCCTCGCTGAGGAACTTGATGAGGGGGCCATACTTGGGCAGACCCTTGAATGCGCGGAACAGGAGCAGTTCGCCTTCCTTGCGCACCTCCTTGTCCTCGCTTGCAATCTTCTGCTTGGCTTCGGCCAGAATCTGGGTGACCAGACGGCGCTGTGCCTGCACCACCTTCTCTACATTGGGTTTGTACTCGTTGAACATCTGGTCGTCACCCTTGGGCACCGGACCGGAGATGATGAGCGGCGTACGGGCATCGTCGATGAGCACCGAGTCAACCTCGTCGACAATGGCATAGTAATGTTTGCGCTGCACCATGTCCTGGGGCGACATGGCCATGTTGTCGCGCAGATAGTCGAAACCGAATTCGTTGTTTGTTCCGAATGTGATGTCGCATTCGTATGCGCGGCGGCGCTGGGGGGTGTTGGGCTGGTGCTTGTCGATGCAGTCAACGGTGGAGCCGTGGAACATGTAGAGCGGGCCCATCCATTCCGAGTCACGTTTCGACAGATAGTCGTTGACGGTGACCACATGCACGCCTTTGCGCGAAAGTGAACGGAGGAACACCGGGAGGGTGGCCACAAGGGTCTTGCCTTCACCGGTTGCCATTTCGGCGATTTTACCCTGGTGGAGCACCACGCCGCCGATGAGCTGCACATCGTAGTGCACCATGTCCCATACTATCTCGTTGCCGCCGGCGAGCCAGCGGTTTTTCCAGAGAGCTTTGTCACCCTCGATGGTCACGAACTCTTTACCCTGGGCGGCAAGCTCGCGGTCGAGGTCGGTTGCTGTCACTTCCACCACTTCGTTATTGGCGAAGCGGCGTGCGGTTTCGCGCATGGTGGCGAACACGATGGGCAGATGTTCGTTGAGCTGGTCCTCAAGGATGTCGAGGATGTTCTTTTCATGCTTGTCGATTTCGTCCCACAGCGGCTGGCGCTGGTCGAAGGGGAGGTCCTCCACACGGGAGCGGATTTCGGCTGCCGAATCCTCGTCGGCTTTTATGGCATTTGCTATGTCGGCCCTGACCTGATTGATTTTGTCGCGGAGCTGATCGTTGGTGAGGTCGGTGAGCGAGGGTCCGAGTGCGTTGATTTTGTCTACTATGGGCTTGATTTCCTTGAGGTCGCGTTGCGATTTGTTACCAAAGAGCTTGCCCAAAATTGATTGGAGTGACATTATAGGTGTATAATTCTGGTAATTGAATTTGCTTTTGTTTAATTGTGGTGATGGAGAATGAGGTGGCCGGGGTGCACTGTTACAGACGCAGCCCCGGCAGGGCGGCGCCGCTGGGAGCACGTATGCGCAGGATTCCGGTCACTGTCGGAGCGAGTGCCCGCGCGTCCACCGGAGTGGTGATGGTGACAGGCTGCAGCGCAGGGGAGAGGATGAATGCCGGTGCCACCGATGCTGCGGCACGCAGGGTGGTCTGCGGGCTGTCAAGCAGGCTGTCGTCGTCTGTCTCGTGCCATCCCGGCGCTATTGAAACAAACACGTCGCCCGCTGTGTTCACAAGCGTATTGCGCCGCATGGCGTCCGGACGCTCAGTGGCCCGGCGGTCGAGCACGTCGTCGATGGTCCAGGCGTTGGTCACACCGCTCATGCGGGTGAGGAAACGGGCTGACTCATCGCGCATGGCGCGCAGGTCCTTGCCGCGTTCCTTTATGAGGTTATGGTTGAGAAAGAGTTGTCCGTTGTGGTATCCCGACACCCATTCGCCGTTGCCGTGGATCGCCATGAGGTACATGTTGAGCAACGACACGGCCTTCCTCGAAGAAAACTCGCCGAACGGTGTGCCCCATTTGTCGTCGTCGCGGCGGCTGCGGTTGGTGGGTGGTGTCCCGGTCAGGAATACCATTGTCCGGTCCATTCCGGGGCCGTTGGTATCGATGGCCTTGAAGAGCTGTGCCAGATCGCGGTCCAGACGCAGGTAAGCATCCATCATTTCCGGCCTGTTGTCCGCCTCGCGGCCATAGATGTAGGGCTGCAGCGAGTAGCCTATGTTGAGCATGTCGATGCTCTGGCGTTTGCCCAACTGCAGGATACCTATATAGTCGGTGGCCATGCCGGTAATGTCGGTGTTGACGGCCGGCGAGTTCTTGTAGGCTATGAAACGGTTGGTGTTCTGCCGTGGGAATGTGTGGCGGAACGGATAGAGTTTCTTGTATTCCGGAAGGTCGGGGAGCTTGTCGAGCGACACCAGCGGCGTCCATTGCAGAGTGTCGAGGCGGTACTCGTTGGGCTGCCGGCGGTTGCGGTCCTGCGCGGGCGAGGGGAGGTCCTTATAATAGGTCGTTGTGGCCCATTTGCCCGTCTGGTCGTTGATCCAGAATGCGCTGTTGCCTGCATGTCCGCCCAGGATGATGGCCTGCGGGGCATCCGGGGCTATGGCGTAGACATAGCCCAGTCCTCCGGCATCAATCCGCAGCTCGTCGGCGATGGTCGAGGCGGTGAGCCCTTTGGGCGACAGTGTTTCGTCCGTGTAGTTGCCTATGGTCTCCGGATCAAGCAGGATGGAGGCCACGCGGCGGTCGGCGGGATTGTAGACCTCCTTGGCCGGAATTCCGTTGACCGAAGGAGATGTTCCCGTCATCACCATGGCTGTGGCGGCAGCCCCGTCGAGCGGTGTGCCGTAGTCAAGGTCGGTGATAAACACGCCCTGATCGAGCAACCGGCGGAATCCGCCGTCGGCAAACTGGGCGCGGAGCAGATTGAGGTAATCTACAGTAAGCCCCTCCACCACTATCCCCACAACCAGTGCAGGGCGTTGCCTGGGCGTCTGTGCACCCTGATGGGGTGCAGTCTGCCCTGCCACGCCGATAGTGGTGAACGCCGCCACAAGCAGCGCTGCCACAGAGGTTGTGAGTTGTTTTCTTTTCATTATAGTTTTATGGTCGGTTTGTCAGAATGTGATGAATGCTGTGCTTTTTATATATGTACATATATGTGGCCGAGCGCATCATATCACACAAAACAAGCAAAGGGAAAGCCGTGTTTAGGGCTTGCCCGAAAAAGTGGCTGCCGGCCAAAAGCACAGTCAGCGCCGCAAAGTTACAAATTTGGTAGCAATAAACCGCGCGTCGGCATTTTTTTATCCAGATGCCGACGGCAGGAATGATGCACAGGGGATTGAGCCAGAGATATAGCCAGTTGGGCGATGTTGCCTCATGCTCCGATACGAAAATCAGGAACGTGAGTACGCATCCGGCAAGGAAGAAAGCGGAATAAAGCACACTGTCGAACCACCGCGAGAGGCTGTGGGCGCGGATGTCGCGGATACTCAGCAGTGCTGTCACCACCAGCAGCATTACGGCCATTCCCATTGGTGACAACGGCCAGGGCGTGGGCTTGTCGGCGGTCCCTTCGGGCGCACCGTCAACCAGGATTGATGTGGACGACACCACCGGCCGCGGTGTTTCTCCGGCCGATGAGGGGATAAATACGGCGCTGCTCAGCTTCTGCTGGAGGTCGACGGGGGCGAATGTCTGTTCGCGCGACGTGATGGGGTGGTCTATGCCGGAGCCCAGTGCGAGGTCTATGCCGAACTGATACCACGGATAGGCGCCATGGTAGCGCGTCATGTCCCGGCGGAATGTGGATTCGGGGGCGTCGGGCAGCTGGATGGAGGTGCCTGCGGCTGCTTCTATCAGTGCCAGCGGGCGGGTGGCGCAGTTGTCCTTTACGTAATTATAACGGTACGTGCGGTTCTCGGGACGCAGATTTTCGGCCACAAGCTCCTTCAGCCGTTCGGCCTGCATGGGGGAGAGGTCGATGACCTGCTCGGTGACGCACCGGTGCTCGCGGCTGTATTCCTCCACGAACAGTTCGGTGGGATAGGCCACGGCCATGTAGTCGGTGGCGCCTTTGACGAATCTGTATACAAAGTTGGGGGTGGTGAAATCGAACACACCCCAGTTCACCACAATGTCATAGTCATTCTGTGTGGTGGAATCCGGCGTTTCAATCAGCCGGAGCGCCGTGTGCCCCTCGAGCTGGTACACCTCCCGTCCGGGGGCGCAGGTGAGCAGGCTCACGCGCAGGGCTGCCGTCGACTCGGCGGCGAAGCCAAGCGGAAGCAGGCATGCAAGCAGCAGGCGGACAAATGGGGTCATGGGCGGTTATTCTGAATAGTAAGTGCGGCGTACGCGCGGGCTTACCGAGGTTAGAATTTCGTAGGGGATGGTGCCGAGGGCGTCGGACAGCAGTGATGCGGGATTCTCTTCGCCGAAAATCACTACGCTGTCGCCCACATGTGCGTCGGCATCGGTCACGTCGAGCATGAGGATGTCCATGCAGATGTTGCCCACGGTGGGGCACTTCACACCGTTTACAAGGAAGCTGACGTTGCCGCAGCCCATGTGCCGGTCAATGCCGTCGGCATACCCGATGGGAACGGTGGCTATTACGCTGCGGCGTTTCAGCACACCGCGCTGCCCGTAGCCTATGGTTGTGCCGGCTTCCCATATTTTCAACGCAATTATGGGTGAGCGGAGGGTGGACACCGGGCGCAGCTGAGCTTCCGAACCGTCGTTAAGCACAGGTACGCCGTAAAGCCCTATCCCCAGGCGCACCATGTCGTACTGATACTCGGGGAAGCGGATTATCCCCGCCGTGTTGAGTATGTGGCGCTTGATTTTGTGTGGGAAGGCATCGGTTATGGCGCGTGAGCACCGTTCGAACATGTTGAGCTGGTGTATGGTGTAGTCGTCCTTGTCGAAACAGTCGGCCGTGGCGAGATGTGAGAACACCGAACTTACCTCCACTTCATTCTGGCTGCGGAGCAGCTCGATGAGGCGGGGAAGGTCGGATTCAAGGAATCCCAGACGGTGCATGCCCGTGTCGAGCTTGATGTGGATGGGATAACGGGTAATGCCGAGCTTGCGGGCCTCGGCGATGATCTCCTCCAGGATGTCGAATCCGAATATCTCCGGTTCGAGCCGGTTCTGAAACAGCAACGGGTAGTTGAGCACCTTGGGATTCAGCACCATTATGGGCATCGTGATTCCGGCGTTGCGCAGGTCGATGCCTTCGTCAAGCACTGCCACGGCGAGATATGCCGCACCACGGCTCTGCAAGGTTTTGGCCAGTTCGTACGATCCTGCACCGTAGCCCGAGGCTTTCACCATGGCCACCATGCCGGTGGTGGGCTTGAGTTTGGAGCGGTAGAAGTTGAAATTGCTGACCATGGCATCGAGGTTCACTTCAAGCACGGTTTCGTGTGTACGTGCCTCCAGGAGGTGAACCAGACGGTCCATGCCGGAGTCGGGGTTGCCTTTGATCAGGATGGCCTCATTGCTGAAATCGGATGGGGAGAGCGCGGAAAGTGCGCTTTCCATGTGGGGATAGCAGCGTGTGCCTTCCGGCAGGATGTCGCGGTAGGCCGAAATCTCTTTTCCGATACCGATGAGGCGGGTGATGTGGCGCGCCTTGCAAAGCCGTGCGAGTGCCGCATAAGCTTCGGCGGCATCGTTGGCTGTCTGGTCAAGGTCGGCGAGGATGAGCGTGAGTGAGTGGCGTTCGGTGGCATGCAGCGCAAGGAAATCGATGGCCGGTGCGAGCGAATGCAGGTCGCAGGTGTAGTCGTCGGCCACGATGATGCAGTTGTTTACCCCGTCGGTGACGTTCAGGCGTGTCCGCATGGGGCGGATGGTGGCCGCTGTGGCTGCTGCCGATGGTACATCAATACCTGATGCCGCGATGGTGGCCAGACATGTGTGCAGGTTGCGCACTTGCCATGGCTTGGTGAGATTCGGGTTGTCGATGTCCGGATGTGCATCCGAGGCGTTGACCAGACGGACGTCATGACGCAGGCGTCCTTCGGCACGTGCCTCCCTTACGGCCTGTTTTATTTCGGGGTCGTCGGCCGGGTATACAAGTGTGGCTGCGTTGCGTGCCAGCAGCAGTTTCTCCGCAATTTTCTCCTGACGGGAGGTGAACCCCTCGTCGTGAGGCTCGCTTATGTCGGTGAGCACAACAATGTCTGGACGTATGATGCTCTCAAGGAGCGCCATTTCGCCGGGACGCGAAATCCCGGCCTCTATCAACGCTACACTGGCGTCGGGGGCGGTCTGCCACAGCGAAAGGGGCACGCCAAGCGAGGAATTGTAGCTGCGCGGTGAGCGCTCAACGGCTACTTCCGGTTTGAACAGCCTGTAGAGCCACTCCTTCACCATGGTTTTCCCTTTTGAGCCGGTTATCCCTATCATAAGGCCGTTGAAACGGGCGCGGTGGGCTGCCGCGATGGCTGCCAGCGTGGCAGCCGGTGAGGCGGCGTGCAGGAAAGTGGCTTCGGGATAGAGATGCGCGTCGGCGAAATTGTTGTCGACAACGAAGGCGCGCACGCCCTTGGCGTAAAGTGCGGGGATATATAGGTGTCCGTCGCCGCTGTGCGTGCGCAGCGCGAAGAACATTGTGGTGTCGGGTTCGGTGAGGCTGCGGCTGTCGATGAGCAGATGTGCCACCGCGTTACGGCTGCTGCCCGGTGTTACATGCAGACCGAGCTTTTCGGCCGCCGGCTGCAGGGCCTCGATTATTTCGGTAACGGTATATTTCATTGCTTCTATTGGAAAATCGGATTGCCGGATGTCATGCGGTTCATGGCCTCCGTAAGTTCGGGATGTTTTTCTGTGAGTTCTTCGGCCAGACCGATGGTGTCTTGTGCGAAACGTGCATATTCGTCTGAACAGTCACCGGCCATCGGGCGATGTGCCAGGCGGCGCGTAAGTCCGAGGCAGCTTGCCGCCAGGGTGCGTGTGCCGGGGGAGAAATACGTTTGGGCGAAACGGTCGAAGATGTGGTCGGCGGCTGTTTCGGAGGGGTGAATCATGTCGGCGGCATAAAAGCGGTAGTCGCGCAGTTCGTCGTTCATGATTTCGTAGGCCGGGAAATAATGCGAGCCGGTGGTTGCGCATATCTCCTCGGTGGCCAGCAGCAGCCGTGCCTTGCTAAGTTTGTCGGCATGGAATCCGTAGGCTTTGTGGCGGATAGGGCTTACGGTGAATATCACCATTAGCCCGGGCGACATGGCCTGCAGCCTATTCATAAGCGCCGTGAAGCGGGTTACAATCGCCTCGACCGGGATGTCGGTCTCTGAAAATTCGGATGGTGGGAGCTTGTGGCAGTTGCCGGCCACTCGTCCGGTGGCCTTATGTACGAAAGCATGTGTCGAGCCGAATGTTATCATCAGCACTTTGAGCGTATGCAGGGCATCGTGCAGCGCCGTTATGGCATTGTTCATCCCGTCAAGGGCCTCCGTGAGGTCCGTGCGTGAGAACGCCGAGTGGAAATCAAGACAGTGCCACATGCCTCGGGCCTCGAAAAGGTCGTCGGTGGTGTAGGTCTGACCCTCTATGGCTCGTTCCAGGGCATCGGCGATGGATAGCGGGTTGTAGAGGGTGCCGAGAGGGTTGACCTGAACGTTGAACAGCCGTTGACGCAGCCGGTTGCCGACGGCATCGGAAAAGCATGAGCCGATGGTGACAACAGGCATGCCGTGCGCTATCTTGTCAGGCGATTCCGGAATCTTTACTTCTGTCGACCATTCCATGTGCGGTTGCGTTTGGTTAGAACATCCGGTAGTTGATTGACAGCACCTGGAACTCGGTGCGGCGGTTTATCTGGTCGGCAGCATCCTGGTCCTCTTCCGAAAGTGCCTCGATATATTCGGGGGTGAGCACATCGCCCTCCTTGAACTGCGGGTAGAGGCGCGCCAGTTTCTTGGTGATGGTTTTCGGACGGCTTTCGCCATATCCCTGGCTCTGCAGGCGGTCAGGCTTGATGCCCACTGAAATCAGATAGTCGATAACGGATTTGGCACGACGGCCTGACAGGTTGATGTTATATTCGTCGGAGCCGTGGCGGTCGGTGTGCGAGGCCATTTCGATTGTGACGTTGGGGTTGTCGCGGAGCACCTGAGCCAGCTCGTCGAGGGCTGCCTGCGATTCGGGGCGCAGCGTGGCTTTGTCGAAATCGTAGAAAATATTGTCCACAACCACCGGCTTGTTGATCGAGGCCAGAATGAAGTCCACGCCGTATTCGGCATCCTCCTCGGCTGTGTCGGAGGTGAATTCCTGCTTTGCGTTCAGATAACCTTTTGCTCCGGCCAGCATCACGTAGTTGATGCCGCGCTGCAGCGGGAACCGGAACGAGCCGTCGGGCTTGGCCACGGCTTTCTGGTTGGAGCCGTCGTTGCCCACGATGCGTATCACGGCATTTGGTACGGGTTCCTCATCCTTGTCGAGCACCCATCCTGAAATCCATATCTGGAGGTCGGGCAGCTCGAACGAATATATGTGGTCGTATCCGCGGCCGTCGGTGCGGTTGGAGCTGAAGAATCCGCGTTCGCCGTCGCCGAACGTTATGCCGAAATCGTCGGCGCTCGAGTTGACGGGCTTGCCCATGTTCTCCACTTTCCAACCTCCCGATTTGCTCAGAGTGGCCTTGAAGATATCGAGGCCGCCGTAGCCGGGATGGCCGTCGGACGCGAAGTAGAGGATGGAGTCGGTGCGTACGAAGGGGAACATCTCGTCGCCGGGGGTGTTGATGAATTCGCCGAGGTTCTCGAGCGTGCCCACGCGTTCGCGCAGGTTGATACGCCATATGTCCTTGCCCCCTGAGCCTCCGGGCATGTCGGAGGTGAAGTAGAGCCAGTTGCCGTCGGGCGACACTGCCGGATGGCCGTAGCTTGAGATGGTGTCGGCGGTTATCTCGAATTTCACGGGTGCGCTCCAGCTTGCGTCGGAACGCTGGGAGGTGTATATCTCAACTCCGGTGTTGGCGTTGGGTTCGCGTCGGGCGCGGGTGAGATACATGGTTGAGCCATCGGGGGTGAAGCTTATGATGCCCTCGTCGAATTCAGTGTTAAGCTCCCCTTCCACGGCTTCCGGACGCTGCCATTCACCTTTCTCGTTCTTTTTCGCCATCCATATGTCGCCTTTTTTCATGCCGGTGATCTCGCTTTTCTTGTCTCCGGTCACTTTTTCGTTGGTCGTGGTGAAATAGAGCACGTCGGCCTGCTGCGGGTCGATGAACATGGGGGCGAAGTCGGCACGGCGCGAGTTGAAAAGCTTGGCGTTCTTAACCACATAGCGTGTGGTCTGGTTCTTGCCTGCGAGTGCCATGCGGCAGCCGGCTATGCCGTTCTGCGCTTCGGCCGACTGGGGTACTTTTTCCAGAAATTCGGCGTAAGACTTTTCGGCCTCGGCATATTTCCCCTCGGCCTGCAGAGCCTGACCACGGTAAAGTAGTGCCATGGAGTCGGGGTAGCCGTAGCGCAGGGCGTTGGTGTAGGCCGATGCCGCACGCGAACTCATGCCGAGCTTGGTGTAGCAAAGCCCCATTTGATAGGCCACTTCGCCTCGCTGGGGGCGCTGCTCGCGTTTCGTGAGCTTGTTGTAGACCTTGCGGTAGGTTTTCTGCGCCTCGAAGTATTCGCCACGCTCATACTGCTCGTTGGCAACCGAAAGTTTGGCTCCCCGGCAGCTGCCGAGCAGCAGTAGGATTGCCACCGAGGCCAGAACCCACAATGCTTGTTTTCCTGAATTCATCATAACGGTAAAACGCACGCACACGCGCAATAATTGTGCGAAGTTACAAAATCCTTTCCACACTTTCGGCATCCGCTGCGCCGAGGGGCTCTTTTTGCCGGATATTGCGGCGGTTACGGATTAATTTGCTACCTTTGTGTCTTGGTTGCACACTTCTGCACTGTTTGTGCATTTCACCCGCGGCGTTTGGGTGATCAAGGCTTTGTTATTTATGATTAAGAATGATTGAAATGAGATACGACAACAACGTACTGAAGATATACGAAAATTCGTTCAAGGACAACTGGGATTTGCCCGCGCTTGACGAATATGGCTCGGACGAGGTGCTTACCTACGGCGAGCTTGCCCGCCGGATAGCCCGCCTGCATCTGTTCTATAAACTGACGGGAGTGCGTCCGGGCGACAAGATTGCCCTTCTCGGCAAAAATTCGGTCACGTGGGTGGTTGTGTTCATGGGTACCATCACCTATGGCGCTACAATTGTGCCGATCCTTGCCGATTTTAACGCACACGACGCGCAGCACATCATCAACCATTCCGACGCCACGCTGCTTTTTGTGACACAGAGCATATGGGAAACTCTTGAGTTCGAGCAGATGCCGAGGCTCAAGGCAGCCTTGTCGCTCGAAACGCGCCAGGTGCTTGCCGAGCATCCGTCGGTGGCGGGCGCCGAAGTTTCGGCCGGTCAGGTGCAGCAGCCCGACAAGTCTGTGACAAAGCTGATCCGCAATCTCTCCCGTAAGTTCAGCAGACGCTATCGAAGCGGTTTCGGCAAGGATGATGTGAACTATCCTGAAATGGAGGCCGACCAGACGGCAATCATAAACTATACTTCCGGCACCACGGGTTTCTCAAAAGGTGTGATGCTTACATTCGGCAACATTGCCGGCAATGTGGGGTATGGCATTCAGAGCCGTCTGCACTACGAAGGCTCGCGTGCCCTTGCGTTTCTGCCGCTGGCACATGCCTACGGGTGTGCGTTCGACATGCTCGTGCCTATGGCTGTGGGAACTCACGTGACCATATTCGGAAAAACTCCCACTCCTAAACTGTTGCTCTCCGCACTGGCCAAGGTGCGCCCCAATCTCGTGATATGCGTTCCTCTGATTCTCGAAAAGATCTACAGAAAGCAGATTGTGCCGATGATCACCCGCCGTGCCATCCGTTGGGCTCTGGCCGTGCCGTTCATTGACCATGCCATATATGCGAAGATACGCAACAGCCTGGTTGAGGCATTCGGAGGGGCGTTCGAAGAGGTTATTATCGGTGGTGCTCCCCTTAACGGCGAGGTGGAACAGTTCCTCTACAAGATAAAATTCCCCTTCACCGTGGGTTATGGTATGACGGAGTGCGGCCCGTTGATCAGCCACACGCCGTGGCGGTCGTTTGTGCCGTCGTCGTGCGGACGCACGCTCCCCAACATGGAGTCGAAGGTGCTGAGCGACGACCCGGAAAATGTCCCTGGTGAGATATGCGTGCGCGGGCAGGACTGCATGAAAGGTTATTACAAGAATCCTTCAGTGACGGCATCGACCATCGACGAGGATGGATGGCTGCATACCGGCGACATGGGCACGCGCTCGGCCGATGGCACCCTGTTCATCAAGGGGCGTTACAAGACAATGATTCTCAGTGCATCGGGGCAAAATATCTATCCCGAAGAGATAGAAGCCAAGCTCAACAATATGCCTTATGTCAACGAAAGTCTGATTGTGGAGCGCGGCAAAGGGCTTACGGCCATTGTCTATCCTGATTATGAGCGGATGGACCTCGATGGCGTGGAAGTGGCCGGGCTGCCCGAACTGATGGAGCGGAACCGCATGGAACTGAACACGCTGGTGGCTCCATATGAGCGAGTGGACCACATTCAGCTCATACCCCATGAGTTTGAGAAAACACCCAAAAAGTCGATAAAACGTTATCTCTATTCCTGATTCCCGAGATTCTCGAGATTCCCGAGACACTCGAGCATCCCGAGATTCCAGAGCACCCCGTGGTTCTCGAGATTCCCGAGGACCTCGGGAAAAATAAATCCCCGCGTTAATCATCAGAGTATGCAAAGCATTGACAGCCTGATTTCCGACCTCGCATTCATTCTGCTGCTCGGCGCAGTGGTGACGCTCCTTTTCAAATGGATCAAACAGCCTGTGGTGCTGGGCTACATCGTGGCCGGATTTCTGGCGAGCCCCAATTTCGAACCGCTGCCCAGTGTGACCACTGAGGCCAATATTGAATTCTGGGCGCAGATAGGCATTGTGGTGCTCCTGTTCTCGCTCGGACTGGAATTCAGTTTTAAAAAACTTGTCAACACAGGAGGCTCGGCCATCGTGACGGCGCTCGTCATTGTGGCCGGTATGATGGTGACGGGTTTCTTCATAGGGCATGCGCTGGGGTTCACGCACATCAATTCGCTGTTTCTCGGCGGAATGCTGTCAATGTCCTCCACCACAATCATCATAAAGGCATTCACCGATCTCAACCTGATTCAGAAAAAGTTCGCATCGCTGGTGTTCGCCGTTCTTATCGTCGAGGATCTTTTTGCCGTGGTCATGATGGTGGTGCTTTCGTCCATAGCCATCAACAACAGTGTGGCCGGAGGAGAGATGCTGCTGAGTGTGAGCAAACTCGTGTTTTTCCTTATCATATGGTTTCTGGTGGGAGTGTTCGTGCTTCCGTCGGCGCTCAACCGCTTCCGCCGGCATCTCAACAACGAGACACTGCTGGTTGTGTCGATGGGGCTGTGCCTCGGTATGGCGGTGTTCTCGGTGCTGTGCGGCTTCTCGCTGGCTCTGGGTGCCTTCGTGATGGGGTCGATTCTGGCCGGAACGAGCTATGCCGAGCGCATTGAGCATGTGTGCACTCCGGTGAAGGACCTTTTCGGTTCGGTGTTCTTCATCTCGGTAGGCATGATGGTGCAGCCTGCGGTGATTGTGCAATACTGGTGGCCCATACTGGTGCTGTCGCTTGTGGTTGTAGGAGGTATGATAGTGTTCGGCACATTCGGCATGCTTATCACCGGACAGCCGCTTCGCATAGCTCTCGAATCAGGCTTTTCGCTCACGCAGATTGGTGAATTCGCTTTCATCATAGCCACCCTGGGCATGAGCCTTGGCGTGCTGAATGCAGAGATGTATCCCATTGTGGTGGCGGTGTCGGTGCTCACCACCTTCACCACTCCATATTTCATACGCATGGCCGATCCGGTCTACAACTGGCTTGCGCCAAAACTGCCGTCGTTCTGCGACGGGTTGATATCGGGCCGTACGCGCACATCAGTACCCGACGACTCGGAGCGCGGGGCAACGCGCCGCGCATGGATGTCGCTCGGACGCCGCTATCTGTGGCGCATCCTCACCTATTCCATCATCCTTGTGGCCATAGGGATGGTGAGCGGGCGTTACGTTGTGCCCAAACTCATGGAGTGGATGCCTTCGTGGGGGCGTTTCTGCGGCATGATTGTCACGCTTGTGTTCATGGCGCCTTTTTTGTTGGCGCTGTGTCTGCCTCCGGCCATGTCGAAAGGGAACGAGCGCGAGCGCCTTACGGCTCAGCAGCTGCGTGTGCCGCGCATAATCATGATGGTGTTCCGTCTGGCGCTGGCCTTGGCTTTTCTGGTGCACGCCATCTCCATGTTCTATTCGTTTAAGGTGGCTGTTCTACTGAGTGTGGCTGTGATGCTTATACTCATAATGTTCTTCTCCAAGAGACTCATACACCAGTTGCGTAGCATCGAATCGCAGTTCTTCAACAACCTCAATGAGCGGGAGCTGCGCCGCTCGGGCAAAAACAACAATCTGGTGAGCAATCTGCACCTTGCCTATATCCGCGTGGGATACGCCTGTCCGTTTGTGGGCGAGCGGTTGGTGAACTCGCACATACGCGAGCGTTTCGGCATAAGCGTGGTGATGATTCAGCGCGGCAGCAAGCTGATTGTTGTGCCTTCGGGCGATACACGCATATTTCCCGCCGATGTGATCGGGGTGATCGGCACCGATGAGCAGATAGCGACAGTGCTGCCAGTGATTGACTGCGAACCAACCCCCGACTCCGACGGCCCCGAACTCAACGATTTCAAGCTGACCGATGTGGCACTTTCCGACACATCGCCGCTGATAGGGCAGACCCTTGCCACTGCCGATGTGCGCCGAAATTATCAGATTCATGTGGTGGCCCTGGAGCGATATGGCGAATTTTTCGACCATCCGGCCTCCATACCCCTCATGCCGGCCGACCGCCTTTGGATTGTTGGTACTCCGGCCATGGCTGCAAAAATCAAATAGTTGTCCGAGGGCAAAAAAAATTGTAACTTTGCGGTCAGAATATCACTATCTTCAAAAAACTCCCCTTTTGCTATGCAGGAGAAAATCATTATCCTTGATTTCGGCTCGCAGACCACCCAGCTCATAGGCAGGCGCGTGCGCGAACTCAACACCTATTGCGAAATTGTTCCCTACAACAAGTTCCCCCACGGCGATGCATCGGTTATCGGCGTGATTCTGTCGGGTTCCCCCTTCTCGGTCTACGATGAGAAGGCTTTCCGTGCCGAACTCGACGGCATCCGCGGCAAGCTGCCTGTGCTCGGCATCTGCTATGGCGCACAGTTTCTGGCATGGACCAACGGTGGCACCGTTGAGCCTGCCGCTACCAGAGAATACGGCCGCGCCATGCTCACCGAAGTTGATGCCGCCGACCCCCTGATGGAAGGGGTTGCCCCCGGCAGTCAGGTTTGGATGAGCCACGGCGATACCATCACATCCATCCCATCCGATTTCAGTGTGATAGCCTCGACAGAGAAAGTGCGCGTGGCTGCCTACCGCATCGGCGGCGAAAGCACATGGGGCGTGCAGTTCCATCCGGAGGTGTACCATTCGCTGTGCGGAATGCAGCTGCTGAAGAATTTTGTTGTCGGCATCTGCGGTTCCAAGCAGGACTGGAGCGCCGAATCGTTCATTGAGTCGACGGTGCGTCAGCTCCGCGAGCAGCTGGGCGACGACAAGGTGGTGCTCGGTCTGTCGGGCGGTGTGGATTCGTCGGTTGCAGCAGTGCTGCTCAACCGCGCCATCGGCCGCAACCTCACCTGCATCTTCGTTGACCACGGCATGCTGCGCAAGGATGAGTTCCGCAATGTGCTCCACGATTACGAATGCCTCGGGCTGAATGTTATCGGTGTTGACGCCTCGGCCAAATTCTTTGCCGAACTTGCCGGAGTGACCGACCCAGAACGCAAACGCAAGATTATAGGCAAGGGCTTCATCGACGTGTTCGATGAGGAGGCCCACAAGATAAAGGATGTGAAATGGCTTGCTCAGGGCACCATCTATCCCGACTGCATCGAGAGCCTTTCAATCACCGGCACAACCATCAAGAGCCATCACAACGTGGGCGGTCTCCCCGAAAAGATGAATCTCCGTCTGTGCGAGCCGCTGCGCCTTCTGTTCAAGGATGAGGTGCGAGCCGTTGGCCGCGCTCTCGGCATGCCCGAGCATCTGATCAAGCGTCACCCCTTCCCCGGTCCCGGTCTGGCAGTGCGTATCCTCGGCGACATCACCCCCGAAAAGGTGCGCGTGCTGCAGGAAGCCGACCACATCTTCATCCAGGGTCTGCGCGACTGGAACCTTTACGATCAGGTATGGCAGGCCGGCGTGATTCTGCTGCCTGTGCAGAGCGTGGGCGTGATGGGCGACGAGCGTACTTACGAACGTGCCGTGGCACTGCGTGCCGTCACCTCCACCGACGCCATGACAGCCGACTGGGCGCATCTTCCCTACGATTTCCTGGCCGACGTGTCAAACAAGATCATCAACCATGTGCGCGGAGTGAACCGCGTTTGCTACGACATCTCCTCCAAACTGCCAGCCACAATCGAGTGGGAATAATCCCCCGCATGATAATTTAAGTTGGATAACTCTTATAATTCGGATAATTCTGATAACTCCTATAAGTTTTATCAGGGTTATCC
>DBFWRP010000182.1:0-1113 GCA_048222005.1 Muribaculaceae bacterium
GTGCTGGGGTGCCTGCTCATCGGCCTATTTTACGGGCTGTGCGACCGCTATGCGCCTCAGGCATGGGTGTCGCCGCAGCTCAGTCTGTTCCTGACCGTAGGATTCTGCGGCGGATTCACCACTTTCTCCACATTCGTCAACGAGAACTTCCTGCTTTTCCAGTCGGCCAGCATCCCGCTGGCCATCGGCTACATGCTGCTATGCATGCTGGCCGGATTCATCATGCTCTACGTCGGCTACAGACTGTGCGCACTCTGGTGATCACACATATTTTTGATTTTTTTGCCTAAATACTTGCATAGTTCACAAATTATTCATTACTTTGCACAAATTTAACTGACATCCTCCCGGTGGAGGCGTTTGTTAGGTTTATTCACCGGCTTGACCCCTTAATCTTCCCCTTGCACAGACAACAACTGGCCTTGAACGCGACACCCTCGGATTCCGCGTTCGCAAATTTTGTCCATGCCTGAAGGGGCCGATAAGACGGAAGCCGGTATTTGATGTTTTACGTCGGGCATTTTGTCCGGTCTTTTGAAACTTACAGACATGAACCGAAGGATATTCCTTGCCATAGTCATGATGGCACTCCTTCCGTCCGCAATCCGGGCGCAGGAGCGACAGGATTCCGTGCGCATATACTTCCGACAGAGCATCCCGGTGCTGGAGCTGGACGTGCCGGGCAACAGCGAGGCCCTGGGACGCATCGCCGCCACCCTCGGCAACATCCGCGACGACAGTGTGTGGACCATGAAGCGTGTCGACGTCGTCGGCGGCGCCTCCCCCGAAGGCACCGTGCGCTTCAACCGATGGCTGAGCGAGCAGCGTGCCAACGCCCTGTTCGGCTACCTGTCCACACTCGACCCGCAACTCTCCACCCCACAGCGAAGCTTCACCTTCATAGGCCGTGACTGGGGAGGACTCATACGGATGGTCGAGGACGACCCCGACGTGCCCATGCGAGTCTCCACCCTCGAGCTGCTACACCGGCTCAAGCGCGAGGCCGACGCCGGCGACTACTCACGGGGCGACCAGGTGGCCCGTCTCAAGGCGTTCGGCGGCGGCAGGCCCTGGCGCTACATGTACCGGCACCTATTCCCAGCCCTGCGCAGC
>DBFWRP010000183.1:0-1350 GCA_048222005.1 Muribaculaceae bacterium
CCCCTGAGCACCTACTACCCCGTTGTCAAGAACAGCCGCGTTCACTTCTATGCCGAAGTGACTCTGCCGGATGCCGGTGATCTCAGCCCCGCTATGAAGCGTCTGCTTGCAGATTGGGCGCTTGATCTTGATATTGCTGTCAGTGGCATCACTCTGGATGACACTTTCACGCAGTACAAGGATAAGGCTTTTGCAGGTACGTTCAATGTTGCCAACTATGGCAAGGTAAAGCAAGGCTTCACCGTATCCTTTGGCACCTCTGAATACACCACGGGCAGCAAGACCCTTTGGGGTTATGAGTGCTGGGGTACCGTCAATGCCGACGGTAAGGATGCTGTTGTCAACGCTTCCATCGGCTTCTACAATAGGTTCAAGAATGGCGTCATGGTGATTGACCGCGACATGGACGGCGTTGCCGATTTCCAGGTCCGGGCACCCGGTCATAACTTCTATGGAAATGGCTACCTTGTGGACGCCCTCAACAGCAATGGCGGAACCCAGAATACCTACGTGATATTCCCTGTTACCGGCAGCGGCAACAATCAGAAGGTAGATCAGAGTAAGCCTATTATGATTTCTTATGATGGCCAACTCTATTCCATCGTTAAGAGCACTGTCAACACCCTTGCCTTCATGAAGGACGGCAAGTATGCCGAAGGCGCTGTTTACAACAACCTCAAGGCTGTTTATGACAAGATATTCGGCTTCCTCGGTTTCGGCTATGAAGAGGCTAACTACATGACCGATGCTCACTTCGAGCACTACTTCGGCACCATCATGGCTCAGAGCCAGAAGATCACCTATCCCAACGGCTCCATTCACGTCAACCCCGCTACCCCCAACCTGCCCCAGACTGGTGACAACGCCAGCATCGTTGGCTTCGCTATGGTCGTAGTGGCTATGGTTGCCGCCGCCGTCGTAACCTTCAAGAAGGTCCGCGCGTAATTAAACCAATCGGGACATAAACCCTAAAATGCACCTCGCCCCTCCGCAAGGAGGGGCGAGTTTTTTGTTGCATTAAACCAAAAGGCTCCCCGGCCGGGGAGCTGGCAATACGCCGTAAGGCGGATTGTCTGAGGGGTTGAAACAAACGGAGAGATGTGAGCTGATTTATAACCCCTCCGTCCATTCGCTAACGCTCATGTCCACCTCCCCTTTCAGGGCAGGCTGGTGGCAACGCCACCCAAAAGCTGTCCCCGCGTGCGGGGAAAGTGTCGCGGCGTGAGCCGTGACGAAAGGGGAACGGCTTAAAGCTGCCAAGTGCCGTGAGTTGTTCCCCCTCAGTCTGCTCGCTATCGCTCACAGACAGCTCCCCCGCAAGCGGTGGCGCCTTTTGGTCAGAGCTTGTAC
>DBFWRP010000184.1:0-5657 GCA_048222005.1 Muribaculaceae bacterium
CCCGGCGGCTATGGCAGGCTGCTGCTGCTTGCGCAGGGCCGCGCGCAGACGGGTCTTGCCGTTGGCCGTGGCAAGGAAGTCGATCCACTCCGGTTTGGGGGTCTGGCTCTGCGAGGTGAGCACCTCCACCCAGTTGCCGTCGGGACCCATCACGGTGAGGTGCAGCGCCTGATAGCCGTTGACTTTTGGAACCGACACCCAGTCGCGCGTACGGTCGGGGTGCAGCCGGTATATGTCGGTTATGGCCGAATAAATCTGCCAGCATATCCCCTTCTCCTTGGCCGGGTCGTCGCATTCGAACACGATGCGCGCGGCATAGAGGTCATACACCTCATCAAACGGTATATGCTTGGTTTCCATCTTGTTCCAGATGGAATAAGCCGACTTCACCCTCGCCTTTGCCGTATATTTCAGCCCCATCTGGTCAAGGCGTGCAAGCACCGGGGCGGCGAAGTTGTTGTAGATGTTGTTGCGGTCGGCCTCGGTGGCCGCGATTTTTTCGCTTATGTTTTTGAACGCCTCGGGATGCTCGTACTTGAAACTCAGGTTCTCCAGTTCGGTTTTTATCTCGAACAGCCCCAGTCGGTGGGCCAGCGGCGCGTAGATGTAGAGAGTTTCGCCGGCAATCTTGTACTGCTTGTTGGGGGCCATCGACCCCAGGGTGCGCATGTTGTGCAGGCGGTCGGCCATCTTTATGAGCACCACGCGGATATCTTCCGACATGGTAAGCAGCAGTTTGCGGAAGTTTTCGGCCTGTGCCGAAGCCTTGTCGCCGAAGATGCCGCCCGAAATTTTAGTCAGCCCTTCCACCAGCTGGGCTATCTTCTTGCCGAAGTTCTGCTCTATGTCCTCCACCGTGTAGTCGGTGTCCTCCACCACATCGTGCAGCAGGGCGGCACAGATGGAGGTGGAGCCGAGGCCTATCTCCTGACTGGCTATCTTGGCCACGGCTATGGGATGAAGGATGTATGGCTCGCCCGAACGGCGGCGCACTCCCTTATGTGCCTCATTGGCGAAAGCGAAGGCACGCTCAATGATTTCCACCTTCTTGCGGTGGTTGCTTTTCAGATATCCGTCGAGCACCTCACGAAAGGCTTCATCAATCATGCGGTCCTCGGCCTCAGTGGTGAAACTGGCGTTATTGCTCATGGGCGGAGGTGGATAGATTTTTCATGAAAACCCAAAAATACAACAATTCCGCCATTTCCACAAAAAAATCCCCGCGCATGCCCGGAAAAATGCCGTAACGGCATCGTTTCACCCACAGGCCTGCGCGGAGAAAACATCAATCAGCCCCGACTCGGGAATGGCCGGCATTTACGGCCAGCCCGGCACTGAGAACGGCGCGCCACACCCCGTGGCACCTCCGCCGACAGCCGCAGCCACGGCGTCGGCGGCCGCATCGCGCTGAGCCGCCAGATGTGCCGCAAACGAGGCGTCGGTCGGCGATGCCACCCACCCGAGCACCCCAGCGGCCACCGCATGCTCCAGTTGCCGCTTCACAAGCAACGGAGCGCCCGACACCGGTGAGCCAGAAGTCCTGAAAGTCACCTCAAGGGTCATGGGCTGCGATTCGTCGTAAGGCAGCGCTTCGCCACCATCCTCCCCGTCGATGCAGCTCTTCTCCACCGCTCCGCCGAGGGTGAGCAGAATATCGGCAAACACCATCCGCGCCACCACCCTCAGCGCAGGGAGCTGGTCGCGGGTGAGCAATGGGGCCGATGGCCTGTCGCCCGGCGCCGAAAGGCTCCGCAAGGCTGTGAGCGCCATCATCTCGTCGGTGATGGTCTGGATGTTGAGTTGTATATGCAGGCTCATAAGTCGTGGGTTAACGGTTGTTTCAGCATTTTGTAAACGAGTTTTTTTGCATAGGCCTCCGACATGAAGAAGCCCGAGGGGCGGTGGGTGGCGAGCACCTGGTCAAGCACCACCCATTCGTCGGCCAGAGGACGGTTGCCCATCCGTTCGGTCAGCACTTTTTCAAGTTCCTGCCACATGCGCCGACGGTGCGGCTTCTCGCGTGGCGGAATGCGGTTGTGGCGCCGTTCGCGCAGGCGCTTGAATGCATGGTCACGCGTGATGTAGAAGCATGGCGCGCCGCCGTCGAGCGCCTTCCGTATGGCAGCATCCATGCTCAGTCGGCTGCGGCCGGCACATCCCTCACGCTGCATGCGGCACACTGCCGCAAAGAAGTCTCTGTTCCTTTTCTCAAAATTTTCCATAGTTCCCGTAATTTTTTCATTGGAGCTCCGGGGCTTTCACCGCCGGATGCAACGGCTCCATTCCCGTTGGTGATGACGCGGCCGGTGTTTTCTCCCGGCCGCGTTTGCAAAGATAAGCCCGTGCATGGGCAGTTTTTATTCCCACATACGTTAATTAGAATTTAACGGTTCGACCCCCAATTCAGGACATGACCGCAACCATCGGAGCATCAGGGCATCGCGCACGCCGGTGAAGTGTGAAAAAGTTTTCATCAGATCGCCCACGGCAACCGAGGCGTTCTCCACTTCCATGCTGTAGCGCTCCGCACCCACATTGCCGCTCCCGGCCTTCCCCATGAACGAACGGCTCACGCCCGACACATCCTCGAACATCGCTATCTGAGTCTGCAGCAGCTGATGCACACCCAGATCGGCCATCGGCGTAACCACCTGATGCGGCTCCGCCTCGCCTGCCCGAGGCGCACGGTAGGGGATGACGCCACCGGGATCGGCCCAGCGGCGTGCCACCTCCTCCCACGTGTAGTCGGGGAACTTGCACCCCTCGGGGAAGAGCAGCACACCCTTTGCGGCCGAGCTGAGCATGCGGTCCATCACGCTCAGCAGCCGGTTCACGTGGCGCTGCTGGTCGATCACATCCTCCACCAGCGAATGCACATCGCCGTCGACAAGCGGATAAAGCTTCACCGCAAACGGATGGCTCCCGCCTGCGAGGGGCGAATCGTATTCGTCGAGCACAGTGCCGTCGGGAGCGAACATACGGCAGTGCCACACCACATCCACATCGCGCCTCATGGCAATCGGCTGGCGCCCGTCGCGACGGCGACGGCGGTTCTCGCGAAGCACATCGGCCTCAGCCCCGGCAGGCCCCACCCACAGCGTAGCCGTCTGCATGTCGTGACACTTTAGCCGTGCCCTGCACTCCAGTGTCCACACCTCAACCACGCGGCAGCGTCCGCCGGGAGCATGAAAGAATCCGCCACCACACCCCTCCGGCGATGAGGCGACCATCACACTGTCAGGCGCCGATGGGAGCGAACCATACAGTTCGCGCAACCTCGCCACACGCCTCCCGTCGCACCGGCCGAAACGCATAGCCACTTCGCTGAAACTCATGTCGAGCAGCTGTCCCACCATCTCGGTGTCCGTGCCACGGAAATCGGACGTCCCGCTTATGAAAAAACGGTCGGGACTGACGGCATCCACCCATATCCCGCTTCCCGCCGGCCGGCGCGCCGCCCACACATGGTGGATGGCCATGCCGGAAATCAGGAACTCCTCGAAGCTGCGGGCATCAAGTTCTTCAAGCGCGTTGAAACGCCGCCAGCGTCCGAGACCGTCATCTTCATCAGCACGCTCCGCACTGCTGTCCATGCGGTAACGCCCCACTACAGCCTTCACCATGCGCCGGATCAGATTGTTTGTCACCGGCGGCCGGCCACCGTCGGCAAAAAGCTCCCCCTCGGTGGTGAGATTTCCGAAACGGTCGCGCGTCACATCGCTCCACTGGTCGCCATAGGTGTAGCGCAGATAACGGCAACGCCGCTCTCTGGCCGAAGCAAGGGCCACCCACGCACGATGGGCCGCCTCAAGCACTCTGAGGTCTTTTTTATTTTTGTCCATTGTTGTAGCATTTCAAGTCGGTTCCTATCAGCGCCACGGCGCTCTCATCCATCACATACAGTTCAGGTCCCGGATCGGTTATCACATCAAGCACCTCGATGGCGGGAAGCGTCAGGCGGCCCGGAGCAGCACTCAGCCGGAGGATGCCTCCGCGCTCCAACACGGCCACAGGATTCGCCACCCCACCGCACGCAAATCTGTTTCCAAGCCTGCATGCATGCCCGGCATTTGCCGTGGGCACCACACCCCGCTCCCAGCCGCTCAGCTTCACCTCGGCCACACGCACCGCCGATGCCGGCAGACGTATCTGCAACGCCCCGCCGCTGTCGCGGCTCACGCTGCATGTAAGGCTCATGTCGGTAGGTGCAAGATGTTCCACCGGAGCGATGCGTAGCAGTTCAAGATACCACGCCCGCATATCCTCGGCCACGCGGGCATCCACATCCACCCCGTCGCTGCGCGATATCACGCAGTCGGCCCGCAGAGGTTCAATGAAATGGCGCCGTTTCCACAGCGCCATCATCGCCTCTTTCGTATATTCCTTCCTCATAAGGTCACTCTGCCACAATTCGCATGTGGCTCTGCGGATAACGCAGAATCACGCAGGAGCATTCGGTGATGATCACGGCCTCTGTGTTGCGCACACCGCTGGTGCGCAGGTTAAGGCGCTCGGTGCGGAACGGCACGTGGCAATATTTGGTGATATATTCCGGATCAATCACCATGCCGCAGTCGCTGCGCCCGCAATGGTCGAACACCTCGGCAAGCATCACATAGAGGGTGCCGAATTTCGAATGTATCTCGGTGAAGTCTAGGCCCCATTTGGTCACCGTGGCCTCGTTCACAAGCACACGCTGCGACCCGAGCAAGTGCAGTTTCTCGATAAGCTCCGAACCTGCCAGAAGCACCTTTTTCGACGAGCCGGCATTATGGCTGAAAGCCTGGCGGCAGAGTTTCACCAGCGTCTCGTCGGTCAGAGCGGCCGAGGCATCGTAGGCAAACTCGTTGTCGGTCTGGTTCCACACACCTCCGGTGAGCAGCACCTCCTCCCCCTTTTCAGGGTCGGTGATTCGGGCCTTGCAGCCGAACAGGAAGTTTTTCTCCATCCCCATGCGCATGTCTATGATGGCCGCCTCCTCCTGGTCGGAGAATGTCCAGCCCACCTCCTTGTTGGCAATCTTCATGAACGTACTTTGCTCAACCTGAGCCTTATAAAAGTATGAGAAAAACATAGTTTAAGGATTTTGGCGGTGTAGATAAGTGATTATGTGATAGTTATATGAGCGATTTTGACAGATTTTGAGGATTTTTCAAATGTTGCCGAAATGCAAAAGATTTGAGGGCTTTTGAATGGAGTTTGAATGACGATTGATATTGAACGGTTTAGGGTTTAGTGTAAATCGACATTGAAAAGCCCTCAAAAATCCGATGGGTTCACCATCGAATTTTATATAGGATGGAAAGATGTTCCAAAGGGTTAAGGATTGACTTCAATAACCATTCCATTCTCACTAAACCCTCCTTTAGATTTACTCTTAATTGAACGAATAAGAACCGTTCTAATGGCTACACTCTCCATAAATTGCCATAACCTATTGAATATGTGATTGGTATTTGGTTTGCCTATGGTTACAGTCAATAATATGGATGGATTGAGACTTTCCTTTTATATATAGATATTATCCCATTCAATCCACATTCCATAACCTCAATCCTATTTAATCGGTATAATCGCCACTATATCACTGCAATAACCCATATAAAGTGCATTTAGACCCAAAGAATGCGATTGGCTCATCATTCCTTTATATATAA
>DBFWRP010000185.1:0-1012 GCA_048222005.1 Muribaculaceae bacterium
ACAAGCATTCCAAATTCAACTGGCTCGCCCCGGGTTACAAGGAATATGATTTGCGGGGCAAAGCCATACGCCGGATTGTCGAGCCTGAGCCCGGCACCCTGTGGCTTGCAACCGAAGACGGCAGTGTCAACATAATGGACATGGCAACACACCGCGTGACACCATTCGGTAAAAACGACCGGCTCGGTGTCAATGTCCACGAGCTCTATCACGACCGTGAGAACGGAGTGATGTGGATCGGCACATTCCGCAACGGACTTTTCAGATATGACATGCGCGGTGGCGGCATAAAGCAATACCTCACAGGAACGTCAGGATTGGGAAGCGACGCGATATTCAGCATAACCGGCCAGCCACGAAAGGACGGCAGCCGGCGTATCTGGATCGGCACGACCCATGGCTTGCGTTACTATATCCCCGACAAAGACACCTTCGGGACAATCAACTCGCCCACACTCGACTCGGATTTCATATACAGCATGCTTGTCGACAAAGATGGCAACCTCTGGGTCGGCACTGTCAACAACGGCCTCTTCAGGATAGACGGCCAGACAGGAGAAGTAAAAGGATGGAACACGGCCTCGGAAGACAATACCAACAACGAACTGCGCGATTCTTACATCACCTCACTGCATCAGGCGGATGACGGGACTATCTGGATCGGCACCAACAACGGCGAGCTACACCTGCTCGAACCGGGCAAAGACTCCATACGCCGATACAACACAAACACCACCCCCAACGAGTTCGGCACGATATGCAGCATCAACACCGACAAAAACGGCCTGATATGGATAAGCACCTCAAAAGGGCTGTTCAGCATCGACAAGCCGTCAAACCGCCCACGCCACTTCACCACGGCCGACGGTTTGCCCGAAAACCAGTTCAACTTCTCTTCCTCTCTCCTGGGATCTGACGGCAGGTTATATTTCGGCACAGTGAACGGCCTGGTCTCATTCATGCCCGACATAAAAAAAAGGGAAGGAGCCCCGCAGCATGTCCACCTGTGGGA